>NZ_CAXSWZ010000079.1:0-520 GCF_964241245.1 Allofournierella massiliensis | reverse complement strand
CCACCTGTCTTCTTGTTTTCAAACAGAAAACCTGCTCTGGCCTGATTGCCAAAGCAGGTTTTTCTACAGGCTGAGGCACCCATTGGGGTGCCTTTTTGTTCCGGATCCTAATTGGTACGCTGAACCGGAGCGCCAGCAGCGCGAACGGGGAAGCCGCCCCCGTGGGGGGAAGCGCAACAAAAAGGCAGGACAAACGTCCTGCCTTTTTGTGGTGCACTTCCAGGGACTCATCCGGTTGCGGCGTGTCGCGCTGACTTCGCGCATAACATGCGCTCGCATCGCTCTGCGCCGCTGCCCAGCCCGCTCCGGTTCGCTGCATCCGCCACTGGCGGCGCTCACCTCCGGGGCACCCAGGGCCCGCATCAGCTGCCCCATGGAGTCCGAGTCTCTCAAATTCCATCGAAACGAAGAAAGGGCACCCAACCGGGTGCCCTTTCTTCGTTTGGTGCACTTCCAGGGACTCGAACCCTGGGCCCGCTGATTAAGAGTCAGCTGCTCTACCAACTGAGCTAGAAGTGCA
>NZ_CAXSWZ010000078.1:0-527 GCF_964241245.1 Allofournierella massiliensis | reverse complement strand
ACCGCCAGCGATGCGCTTGCCCTGTCTATTGGTGAAAAGGCCGGAATCGATTTGCCCTACATGATGCAGCTGACCGGAAAAAGTGAACAACAACTTGTGGAGGAGTTGAAAGGTGTCATCTTTGTTGACCCTATGCAAAAAACTCCGGATGGAGCACCAATTTACCACACAGCAGATGCCTACCTGTCCGGCAATGTGCGTCAAAAGCTGGCCATCGCAAAACTGGCCGCCGAATCCAACCCATCCCTGCGAATCAACGTGCAGGCTCTGGAGCAGATTCAGCCCAAAGATCTGGAAGCCAGCGAGATTGCTGTGCGTCTGGGTGCCACCTGGATTGCCCCTTCTATCATCAAGCAGTTTGCCGATGAACTGGTGGACGCTCCCATGATCTCCCGCCGTTTGGTGGATGTTCATTATGTGCCGTACACTGGTGTTTGGAATATTTCCGGTAAAAGCAACACCGGCGGCAATATCAAAGCCACCGTCACCTACGGAACCAATCGGGCCAACTTCTATCACATTTTGGA
>NZ_CAXSWZ010000077.1:0-594 GCF_964241245.1 Allofournierella massiliensis | reverse complement strand
CGCAGTATCAACAGTTAGCGCTGCCAATCACACAAAATATTGAAATAGCGGAAGATGAACCCGTATTTGTAGCCAACGCCCAGCTTGAGGAACTGGATTACAGGAAACTGTACAAAGCGTATTCGCCCAAAGGGAGAAAATCGGCAGCAGAACCACGGATCATGTTCAAGCTATTGGTGTACGGATACATGTGCGGAATCTACTCCACACGGAAGCTGGAGCAGGCCTGCCGTAAGAATATCGACTTCATCTGGTTGCTGCAGGGAGAGCGAGTACCGGATCATACTTCGTTTGCGCGTTTTCGCAGTGGCAAAGCGAAGGATGCCATTGAAGACCTGTTTTACCAGTTTGTTCGCCGGCTATGGGAGGAAGAGGAGATTGAATACGAGGAAGTATTCATCGACGGAACCAAGATGGAAAGCATGGCGAACCGGTATACCTTTGTTTGGCGAAAGAGCGTAACCAGACAGCTGGCCAAGGTGAAAGAGAAAGCCAGGGAATTGTTTTACCAATACGGCGGAGAGGGCAACCTGACTGTCGGCAAGCTGCAAGCCCTTGCAAAGAGCCTTGTGCCCGAAGGAGGAGAGATGGTAC
>NZ_CAXSWZ010000076.1:0-642 GCF_964241245.1 Allofournierella massiliensis | reverse complement strand
CCAGCGAGAAAAGGCTCGCGATCAGTTTTTTCTTCATCTTCACTGCCTCCTCCCGCTTACTCGGTCACGCTGACCAGGTTGCCGTTTGCGTCCAGCTCGGCCACAACGCCCCAGCTGGCCAGAATGCCGCTGGCGTTCAGGTCGGCCGCGTCCGCACCGGCGAACTGTACGCCGTCCGCCACAGCCTCCAGCTTCACGGTCTTGCCCGCGTACTCGTTGGTCAAGTCAGCCGGGATGCCAATGGTCTTGAGCAATTCACTGGTGCTCTGGCCTGCCGGAACCGGGTACTTGTAGTAGTACACCTCGGTCTCGTTCGAGTTGCCCTCGAACAGGCTGGTTGCCTTCAGCCAGTCCTCACTGTTCAGGCCCAGCTCGATGTTTTCGGCGGCGAGATCGGTGGTTTTGTCTTTCCCGTCCGCCCAGTATTTGGTTACGGTTACGCGGATGTAGGCATCCACGCTGCCGGTATTGTCTACTTTATAGCCGTCTTTTACCTCGATTTCGTCCGCCGGCATCAGCGCCTTGTCGGTTACCGCAAGGGTGACCGGATCGCTTTTGCCGCCAGTCCATTCAATGTTCAGGGTGGCCGCCGCCAGAGGCGCCGTGACCGGGTTCTCCGCACTCGCCTGGCCTGCCGCCAGG
>NZ_CAXSWZ010000075.1:0-701 GCF_964241245.1 Allofournierella massiliensis | reverse complement strand
GGGTCAAAGGCATCTGCCAGACCACCCCAACCACAATATTTTGCCAGTATCGTTTGTTCCTCGCTGTTGGCAGGATCACCGCCTTTTGCTACCCGCTGTTCAATTGCTTTCAGGGTTCGGATCGCGGCTACGTTAGCGGCGTACTTTTCTTTCGGTGAGCCAGGCAGTTGCGGACGATATGGGGCAACATAGTTGATGGGCTCATAGACACGAGGCTCGGACAATGCCTTGGCATCCGCCATGACCTGTTCCACGAAAGGTGAATCCGATTCAGAGGGAGAGGATTCCATGTGCCCAGGAGCCGAAGGTTCGCCCTGTGTTACATCGTCGGGGGGAGCCAATAAATGTGCATTACGCGGGTCCAGTGCCAAAAGTCGGGCAAATTCCTCACGGGAGATTCCGCGACTGAACAAAGGCATGGACTGGTCCTGCAAATGAATATCGTGACGCCCGATATCTTGTATGAGAAATGGATTTCCATCTTCAAGATATACAATATCTCCGATCTCACAGGTGCGAACTTCTTCTGGGTTGGGGGGCGAATTGGGATGATCGGAGTCAGCAGCGGGTTCTATGTCAGGGGGTTCCTGCATTTCCTGCTGGCTAAGCCATTGTATATACTGGTTTTGTTCATCTGGGGTGAGGTAGCGGTTCTCCTGCACGAACTGTCCCAACCGCTGTGCCATCTCATTCCAGCTGAA
>NZ_CAXSWZ010000074.1:0-702 GCF_964241245.1 Allofournierella massiliensis | reverse complement strand
GCATATATCCAGTCGCTTGAGCAGAAGACACAGCAGTTGGAGCAGAAAAACCAGCAGTTGGAAAAGCAGCTGGTGAAGATGCAGTCTCTGAACGAACAGCTGGTGCGCATGCGCAAACGGATGTTCGGGCAGTCCAGTGAGCAGGTTCAGTATTTGGATGGCAAACAGCTGGACTTCTTCAATGAGGCAGAAATGTGCAGCGATGCCGGGGCTCCGGAACCGGGCAAAACAACCCCGGTGAAGGCTCATGCCCGGAAAGCCAAGCGCACCAAAGAAGACCTGACCGAAGGTTTGGAGCACCGGAAGGTTCTGTGCGAGCTGACCGAGGAGGAGCAGATCTGCGAAACATGCGGCAGCAAGATGGTGCGCATTGGAGAAAAATTCGTTCGCTCGGAATTGGTGATTGTGCCGGCTCAGGTCTATGTGGTGGACTATTATTCGACCAGCTACAAGTGCGCCCATTGTGAAGCAAAAACCGGTGAAACATCCATCCGGCAGGCACAGGCTCCTGTGCCTGTTATGAAGAAAAGCATGGCAGCTCCCTCCACCGTGGCCTATGTGATGCAGGAAAAGTTCCAGAACGGAGTTCCCCTGTATCGCCAGGAAGCCTACTGGAAGGGACAGGGCGTGGATCTGCGCCGCAACACCATGGCAAACTGGGTGATCCGCAGTTCCCGGTGGTTTAAGCCGCTGTATGAGCTG
>NZ_CAXSWZ010000073.1:0-711 GCF_964241245.1 Allofournierella massiliensis | reverse complement strand
AAGGTACGTAGCCTGCCGCTCGGTGGACAGGGGAATCCGTTCAAATTGGCTGTGGCCGATTACGATAATATCGTAATTGCCGGTGGCGATGCGTCCGCAGAAGCGTTTGCGGTTTGCGCGCTCAAAGTCGCTTCGCTTGGCCACCAGAATATTGGCGTTGGGATAGAGCAGCAGGGCCTCGGATGCAAGCTGTTCGGTCAGATGGTTGGGAACGCAGATTAGAGTCTTGCTGCAAAGTCCCAGCCGCTTTTTCTCCATGGCGGCGGCAACCATCTCGAAACTCTTTCCGGCTCCCACTACATGGCCCAAGAGCGTGTTGTTGCCATAAAGGATGTGAGCGACGGCGTTACGCTGATGGGGGCGCAAGGTGATTTCCGGATTCATGCCGTGGAATTGAATATGACTGCCGTCGTATTCACGGGGGCGAATGCTGTTGAAACGCTCATTGTACAGCTGAACGAGCTGCTGGCGGCGGGTCTGATCTCTCCAGATCCACTCCTTGAATGCATCTTCGATCTGCTGCTGTTTTCCCTGTGCAGCCTGCGTTTCCTGTGCATTGAGTACTCGGCGTTCCGTGCCGTCTGCATCCCGGATGGTGTCGAAGATACGGATGGCGCGCAGATTCAGGCTTTCTTCCAAAATGTGATAGAAGTTGGCCCGATTGGTTCCGTAGGTGACGGTGGCTTTGATATTGCCGCCGGTGTTGCTTTT
>NZ_CAXSWZ010000072.1:0-743 GCF_964241245.1 Allofournierella massiliensis | reverse complement strand
AAGCTGCATAATGGAAAGTTAGACTGATATCTGGAAAGCCGGATACATCGAGAGGTGTACGTCCGGTTTGGAGGGGAGCGTTTGGAAACCTGCCGCAGAAATGCGGTAAGGCGCCGGGCGCTTACCCTACTGTACACCGCTCTGGCTCCCCTTCCTCTTTCAACTTTTGCAGGCGAAAGCACCCAGAGCGTGGGCATTTCTTTTCTGAAAAGCTATGTGGGCGTATGCCTTGAAGGGGCTGTAATCGTATTGGCCTGCATCATCTATGCAGGCTTTGTGAACACGCCGTCGGTCGGAGGTGGAGAAGCCACCACAATGGTCTGGAGCTATCTAGCCGAAACTGTTTTTAATATGCTGGTTCTGGTGGGACTCATCAAAGGGTCTGACCGAATCATCCACGAAATGATGGGGTTATAACCAATGCAGACACCAATCAATAAAGAAATCCGTCATTACCAAGAATCCATTTGCCTTGGGATGAATCTGCGGCAAACAATCTGCGCTGGATGTGCAGTGGCACTGGCTGGAGCGATCTATTACTTTGGCTCTCCCCTGTTGGGTCGGGAAACTGCCAGCTGGTTGTGCATTGTAGCAGCTGCACCCATAGCTGCGTCCGGCTTCTTCACCTATGACGGCATGAATTTTGAAAAATTTCTCTGGGCAGTATTTCGCTGCCTGTTTCTCAATGCCGGGACGCGGATATGGAAATCGGAAAACCGTTATCTGAAATTAAAAGCACAGCG
>NZ_CAXSWZ010000071.1:0-795 GCF_964241245.1 Allofournierella massiliensis | reverse complement strand
GGGGCTGTTGCAAAACGGAAGTTGAGCAACAGCCCCCACTTTTTGTGAAAAGCAGGATCGGAAGAGACTTTTTCAAGAATTTTAGGAGAAATAGTCTCCAAATCATCTTAAGTAGGCGCAGCAAAGCTGAGCTTTCCGCAATGAGGAAGCCCGGCTTTTTGTGTTTTTTCAGATGTCACAAATATCTACTCTTTTTTGAGCGGAAAAAGATGTGTTTTCCGTCTGTCCTGTCGCAATTTGGAGCAGTACTTGTCCAGATCAAAGGCCAGACACAGCAAAAACAGTTCCAGAGAGATGTTGGTTTTCCCTCGCATAAGGAAGCGTTTGAACTGGCGGTCGCTTTTTAATACGCCGAAAGCACCCTCAACTTGAATGGAGCGATTCATGCGCAAAAGAACGCCCCGCTCTGTGAGCAGATTTTCGTGGGCTTGCGCTCTGTGTTGGGCAAACTCCTCGCAGATTTTCACTTCTTTGCGAAAATCCGGATTTTGGGATTTGGTACACTGCTTGCGAACCGGACATCCGGTACACTGGTCACATTGGTAATAATTGTATGTGGTAACTACACCGTTGCTCTCCTGTGAACAGGATCTGTAAAAGCGCAGTTTTCTCCCCGCAGCGCAGACAAAGCAGTCTTCATCTTCCAGATACCGCATGTTTTCTGCGCGCCAGAGCTGTTCACAGTATTTCCTCGTTTTTCTGGTTTGGTAATTGGTCGGCTTAATGTAGCAGTTCTGTCCACGAGAGGCAAGATACAGATAGTTGCCCACGCTTTCGTAGCCCGCATCTGCCACA
>NZ_CAXSWZ010000070.1:0-884 GCF_964241245.1 Allofournierella massiliensis | reverse complement strand
GTGCGTCGCTATATCGCCGCCCGCTGCGACTTTATTGGTGCGGTCCGGCTCCCCAATACCACATTCAAACAAAATGCTGGTACGGAGGCCGTAGCCGATATTCTCTTTCTCCAAAAGCGCGATCGCATCCTGGAAGAGGATCAGCCCTGGATTCATCTAAGCGAGACTGTCGATGGCATCCCCATCAACGGCTATTTCTCCCAACATCCTGAAATGGTTTGCGGCACCATTCAAATGGTAAGCGGACCTTACGGCCCCACCCCAACTTGTGTGCCAAATGCCGAAATTCCTCTGGAAGAGCAGCTGGATCGCGCCCTTTCCCATCTCTCTGCTACTCTTACCAAAGCCGAATCCTCCCTGGAAGAGGTCACTGAAGCAAACGCTCATGTAATCGAAGCAGACCCGGATGTGAGAAACTTCAGCTACACGCTGAAAGATGACAGAATTTATTTCCGCACCAATTCTGTGATGCAGGAAGTCAAGCCCGGTGCCACCGCAGAAAAGCGCATCCGGCAGCTCATTTCCTTACGAGATACCGTGCGTCAGCTGCTGCAAGCTCAGATGGACGATCTTCCCGATGAGGTAATCCACAAATTGCAGCAACAACTGAACATCCAATACGACGCTTATCATCGTCAATATGGTCTGATCAACAGCCGTGGCTCTGCACACGCCTTTCAGGACGATAGCAGCTACTATCTGCTCTGTTCTCTGGAGGATATTGACGAAGAGGGCAAGCTGCGGGGCAAATCGGATATGTTCACAAAGCGCACCATCCGCAGCGCGAAGCCTGTCGATCATGTGGACACCGCCAGCGATGCGCTTGCCCTGTCTATTGGTGAAAAGGCCGGAATCGATTTGCCCTACATGATGCAGCTGACCGG
>NZ_CAXSWZ010000069.1:0-904 GCF_964241245.1 Allofournierella massiliensis | reverse complement strand
TGGTGGGCTCAAGTGGACTCGAACCACCGACCTCGCGCTTATCAGGCGCGCGCTCTAACCACCTGAGCTATGAGCCCATATGGTGGAGATAAAGAGGCTCGAACTCTTGACCCCCTGCTTGCAAAGCAGGTGCTCTCCCAGCTGAGCTATACCCCCACGCTTTCGCGTTTCGGTCTCGCTTATCTTTTTGAGGTATCCCTTTTTACAGGGCCCTCAAAATCGAACAATATCGAATGCTCTTACAGCAACCTGTCCGTCCAACAACAGAACCAGTCTGTCGTGGCCGTCTGACTCCCTAGAAAGGAGGTGATCCAGCCGCACCTTCCGATACGGCTACCTTGTTACGACTTCACCCCAATCACCAGTTTTACCTTCGGCCGCGCCCTCCTTGCGGTTAGGCTACGGACTTCGGGTCCCCCCGGCTCTCATGGTGTGACGGGCGGTGTGTACAAGGCCCGGGAACGTATTCACCGCGGCATGCTGATCCGCGATTACTAGCAATTCCGACTTCATGCAGGCGAGTTGCAGCCTGCAATCTGAACTGAGACAATTTTTATGAGGTTTGCTCCACCTCGCGGCTTCGCTTCTCTTTGTTAATTGCCATTGTAGTACGTGTGTAGCCCAGGTCATAAAGGGCATGATGATTTGACGTCATCCCCACCTTCCTCCGTTTTGTCAACGGCAGTCTCGCTAGAGTCCTCTTGCGTAGTAACTAACGATAAGGGTTGCGCTCGTTGCGGGACTTAACCCAACATCTCACGACACGAGCTGACGACAACCATGCACCACCTGTCTCCGTGTCCCGAAGGACTTCATGTATCTCTACACTATGCACGGGATGTCAAGACCTGGTAAGGTTCTTCGCGTTGCTTCGAATTAAACCACATACTCCACTGCTTGTGCG
>NZ_CAXSWZ010000068.1:0-1026 GCF_964241245.1 Allofournierella massiliensis | reverse complement strand
GGCCGTATGGTTCGTCAGGGCAATGAAAATAAAGAAGTAGCCATCTATCGTTATGTAACCGAATCGACATTCGATGCATACAGTTGGCAGCTGATTGAAAACAAGCAACGCTTCATCAGTCAGATCATGACCAGCAAAAGCCCTGCGCGCTCCTGTGATGACATGGATGAAGCCGCGCTTTCTTATGCAGAGGTAAAAGCCCTGGCCGCAGGCAATCCCGCCATCAAAGAAAAGATGGATCTGGATATTCAAGTCACCAGATTACGCACCCTCAAGGCACAATATATCAGCCAGCGGTATCGGCTGGAGGATTCCATATCCATTGCGTTTCCGTCTGAAATCCAGCGAAAACGAGAAATTCTTTCCGCTTGCTCTTTGGATGAAACAACTTTGAAAAACAACACCCTTCTGGATAACGACGGCAATGAGATTTTTTCCATTATGCTTATGGAAAAGAGCTACACGAAACGAGAGGATGCCGGTAAAGCATTACTCGGACTTTTGGGTATGGCCATGGATAGCGACTCGCCGGTAACAATCGGCAGTTACAAAGGGCTTCAACTTCAAATCCTGTATTTTCCTCTTACCAACGAGTTTCAAGCGCAACTGGCTGGTGAAGGCACCTACAGAACCGCATTAGGCGCGGATGCTCTTGGCAATATCACTCGTATCACCAACACCGCAGCATCCCTGCCGAAACGGATTGAAAGCACCCGGGACGCTTTGGTACAGCTGGATAAACAGCTGGAAAATGCCCGTGAGGAATTGAAAAAACCTTTTTTACAGGAAAAAGAACTGGCTGAAAAAAGCAAGAGGTTGGCCGAGCTGAACGCACTGCTCAACATGAATGAAAAAGAAAATGTGGTTGACCATATGCCCAATGATACGGAATCTCCTCTAAAACGTTCTGAACTTTTGCGCACATAAGAAATAAGCGCGGAGCCTGACTAGCCTTGTCAAGCTCTGCGCTTTTTGTTACAATCATTCCGGTGGTGCTGCCGGATACGGCAGGCGGTTAGTCCCAAT
>NZ_CAXSWZ010000066.1:0-1227 GCF_964241245.1 Allofournierella massiliensis | reverse complement strand
AGGGATGCACCCTCAAAACTGAATAATAAACTGCGGCAAATTAGAAGTACCATAAAGACTTGTGGTCAAGCCCTCGACCTATTAGTACACGCTAGCTCAACATGTCACCATGCTTACACTTTGTGCCTATCAACCTTGTAGTCTTCAAGGGGTCTTACCTGATTAACTCAGTGGGATATCTTATCTTTGGGCCGGCTTCACGCTTAGATGCTTTCAGCGTTTATCCGATCCGCACATAGCTGCCCAGCTGTGCCACTGGCGTGACAACTGGTGCACCAGAGGTGCGTCCATCCCGGTCCTCTCGTACTAGGGACAGATCCCATCAAATATCCTGCGCCCACGACAGATAGGGACCGAACTGTCTCACGACGTTCTGAACCCAGCTCGCGTACCGCTTTAATTGGCGAACAGCCAAACCCTTGGGACCGAATACAGCCCCAGGATGCGATGAGCCGACATCGAGGTGCCAAACCTCCCCGTCGATGTGGACTCTTGGGGGAGATCAGCCTGTTATCCCCAGGGTAACTTTTATCCGTTGAGCGATGGCATTTCCACTCACATACCACCGGATCACTAACTCCAACTTTCGTTACTGCTCGACCCGTCGGTCTCGCAGTTAGGCTGGCTTATGCGTTTGCACTCAATAGCATGGTTTCCGTCCATGCTGAGCCAACCTTTGAACGCCTCCGCTACGCTTTAGGAGGCGACCGCCCCAGTCAAACTGCCCACCTAACAATGTCCCCCGACCCGATTCAGGGCCGCAGGTTAGAATCCTAGTATCACAAGGGTGGTATCCCAAGGGTGACTCCGCCCGAGCTGACGCCCGGGTTTCCTAGTCTCCCACCTATCCTGTACATGTAATACCAAGACCCAATATTAGGCTACAGTAAAGCTCCATGGGGTCTTTCCGTCTTGTCGCGGGTAACCGGCATCTTCACCGGTACTACAATTTCGCCGGGCGGGCTGTTGAGACAGTGCCCAAATCATTACACCATTCGTGCGGGTCAGAACTTACCTGACAAGGAATTTCGCTACCTTAGGACCGTTATAGTTACGGCCGCCGTTTACTGGGGCTTCAGTTCGCTGCTTGCACAACTCCCCTTAACCTTCCAGCACCGGGCAGGTGTCAGCCCGTATACGTCATCTTTCGATTTAGCACAGACCTGTGTTTTTGCTAAACAGTTGCTTGGGCCTATTCTCTGCGGCTCACTCTCGTGAGCACCCCTT
>NZ_CAXSWZ010000065.1:0-1310 GCF_964241245.1 Allofournierella massiliensis | reverse complement strand
ATGTTCTGGGTAATTCCTGTGGCAAAGGCGTTGTATTTGCGGAAGCGTTTCCAGCTGGTGAAGAGGAATTGTGCGCTCAGCTCGTTTTGCAGCAGGAGATAGATCTCATCAAAATAAACCCATGTTGCACAGGTAGAACTGCTGCGCTCAGTGGTCATTACACGGGTGTTGATGAATTCCAGCATGTACAACATGGCTACCGCCTTCAGCTGACCGCCCAGACTCTGAATGTTGAAGCAGATCAGCCGGTTGGTCATGTCCACATTGGTGGGCTTGGCAAACATGGACAGACTGCCGTTTACATAGACTTCCAGGGCCAGGGCAATCTCCTTGGCGCGTTCCAAGGGTTGCTCCTTCAGGTCTTTCCAAAGGTCATGCAGTGTGGGACAATCACCCTCGTAGTTGGACTTCACATAGGGAGCGTAGATGTTTCTTAGGCTGTTGTCGATGATGCTCTTATCTCCGATATAGCCGTTGTTTTTGCCCATGATCTGCTCACAAAGGGACAGGATGAATTCCACCTTTGCTTCGTTGGGCAGCGTGTCAGAACCGGGTTCCGGCTTGTATTCCAGCGGATTCAGGTAGGTGCGGCTTTCCACCGAAATATCCACCACAATACCGCCCAGCTCTTCCACGAGCGGGCGGTACTCATTTTCCGGGTCGACAAGGTAGAAACGAGCCTTGGGGAACCGCAGGAACAGCTCCATGATTTCCTGTTTGGTGAACATACTCTTGCCGCTGCCGGAAGTGGCAAGGATCATGGCATTGCCGTTCATCAGTTCGGTGCGCAGGCCGACGATAAGGTTGCCGGACATATCGTTCACACCATAATAAATGCCACCGGGTACCAGCACTTCCTGTGTGTTGAAGGGAACCAATGCGGTAACATTTTTCGTGACCATGGTATGTACGTTTTCCAAGCGGCGCAGGCCATAGGGCATAGCGGTGTTGAAGGCATCCTCCTGCTGAAAAAACAGCTCGGTGAACCGGCAGTTGTAGTTGACGGCAGTGGTTTTCAAGGCATCGGTTTCCAGAGCCAGATCTTCCAGAGAATCCGCAAAATAGGCAACGCTCAGCATGGACAGCATCATCTGCTGGTCATCCTCGGTGATGTCGGCATAATATCGCTTCATGGTTTCTTCCTGGGCAAGAGTGCGGGGAGGAATACTGGCGGTGAAATCAAGTTTGTCCACGGCTCTGCGATTGAAACGGGCTTTTTCTGCATCCACCGCCATGCGCACCTCTTCCAGAGCCTGCATGGCATCTTCCGGTTCCACCGGAACCACATCAATGCTCAGAATGATGTAAGG
>NZ_CAXSWZ010000064.1:0-1614 GCF_964241245.1 Allofournierella massiliensis | reverse complement strand
CCAGTTACAATAGATTTACGGTTAAAGGCACGGCAGCCAGCCGTGTCTTTTATCGTCTTGTTGCCCAAGCTGTTAGAATGAGAGAGCAAGCGGCCTGACGGATCCCCTCCAAGGACTTTGCGTCCGCAGGAATGTCAGTCAGCCGTCCTCTCATTCGCAGCGTTCGATTTATGCAGGTAGAGCCACCACGCCGGTGCGTTCGTGTCACCAAACTGATAGAATCGGCAATGAGGAATGGGCGGTCTGCCAAATTGCAAATTCAGTGATGGGAGTGTTGAGCATGAACGCAGTTGGTATCGATGTCTCAAAAGGGAAAAGCATGGTTTCCGTGCTCCGGCCCTTTGGGGAAGTGGTGGCAAAACCTTTTGAAGTTTGTCACACCGCCGGTGAACTCAGGGCGTTGGCAGATTACCTGAAAAGCCTGGACGGTGAAACAAAAGTCATCCTGGAGTACACCGGGCGGTATTATGAGCCTGTGGCCCAGCTGCTCCACGACGCCGGTTTGTTTGTCAGCGCAGTGAACCCCAAACTTATCAAGGACTATGGGAACAACTCGCTGCGCAAGGTCAAGACGGACAAGGCCGATTCCCGGAAGATTGCCCGGTATGGTCTTGACAACTGGGTAGAACTGCGTCAACATACTCCTATGGATACAATTCGTTACCAACTGAAAACCATGAACCGGCAATATGGCCTGTACTCTAAGACCAAGGTCTCCATGAAGAACAACCTGATTTCCTTGTTGGATCAGACCTTTCCCTGTGTCAACACCCTTTTCTCCAGCCCCGCCCGTGAGGACGGCAGCCAGAAGTGGGTGGACTTTGCCGCATCCTTTTGGCATCTGGACTGTGTGCGGGGCCTGAGCCTCGCCGCATTCACTCAGCGTTACCAAAAGTGGTGCAAGCGGCATGGCTATAACTTCAGCAGCGGGAAGGCCGCTGAAATCCATGAAGGCGCTAAAAACCAGATCGCTTTGCTTCCCAAGGATGCTATGACCAAGATGTTGATCCACCAGGCCATTGAACAACTCAACGCCACCTCCAAGACAGTGGAATTACTGCGCACGGAGATGAACCGTCTGGCACAGCAGCTCCCGGAGTATCCTGTGGTCATGGCGATGGGAGGCGTTGGCAAGTCCCTCGGCCCCCAGCTCATGGCTGAGATTGGAGACGTGACCCGGTTTGCCCACAAGGGCTCTCTGGCCGCTTACGCTGGCGTAGATCCCGGGGCCAACCAGTCCGGCACGCGTGAGGCTAAAAGCACGCCTTCTTCCAAGAGCGGCTCCCCGGAACTGAGAAGAACACTGTTCCTGGTGATGAGCGCCCTGCTCCAAACCTCGCTTGCAGATGACCCCGTGTTTCAGTTCTTGGACAAGAAACGCGCCGAGGGAAAGCCCTACTATGTCTACATGACCGCTGGAGCCAATAAGTTCCTTCGTGTCTACTATGGCAGGGTGAAGGAATATCTGTTATCTCTGGAACCGACTGATTGACTTATACCGGCTCTTGTATTCAGGCTGACGCACTGGCGGCGGCCTTTTTGTGCTGCTGTTTTTCTCCCTCCCTACATCTACAAATTTCGCTCAATTTTTGCTTGACTTTTTGTTTGCAGGCA
>NZ_CAXSWZ010000063.1:0-1660 GCF_964241245.1 Allofournierella massiliensis | reverse complement strand
ACACTATTATACCGCTTTCTTTTCCTCAATACGAGAAAAAGGCCACCTTTCAGTGACCTTTTTCGACAGGCTGAGCCTGCCTCGGCAAATGCCGAAGCAGGCTTTTTCTGTATCTTTGCTGTCTGTGTGGTTATCTTGCAAACCGCTGTGCGATCTGCTGCATCTCCCGGATGTGCAGGCCGAAAAACTCCCGATGTGCCTCGCAGAAGTAATTGATGGCCACCGGATCGCCGGGCTTTTGTACCCGATCCCGGGGACAGCCGTTGCGGCACAGTGCATACCAGGGGCATTCCCGGCACTGCTGCGGTGCAGGCAGGCTGCGTTCCACAAAGCGCAGCTGACGCCGCTTCTCGTCGCATGCAGCCAGATCATCCTGCATCACATTACCCAGCTTCCACTCATCCAGGCAGTAGAAATCGCAGGGATACACGCTGCCGTCCGCCTCCACCACATACTGGATGGCGCAGGCGCCCCGCATATTGCAGCTCTCGGGCGGGCGGCCCATCAGAATGCCGATCCAGTTATCGAAATGGCGAACCGACACATAGTTTCCGCCGTCCAGATCCGCCTTCCAGCGGCAGAACAGCCGGTGAAGAAACTTGGCGTACTCCTTCGGGGAAAGGGAGTATTCCCGTCCGCCCCGGGCCTCCTCCAGCGGGTCCATACAGGGGATGTACTGCTGGTAGAGTACGCCCTGCTCGGAAAAGAAGTCATAGGTCTGGTTGATGTTGCGGGCCAGCTGCCTGGTCACCACCGCCAGCACATTGCACTCCACCCCGGCGCGGCGCAACATCTGAAGGTTTTCCATCACTGTGGAATGGGTACCGCTTCCATCCGCTGCCGGGCGCAGTGTATCTTGCACCTGAGCAGTACCATCCATGGAAATCCCCACCAGCACCTGATTTCGGGCGAAGAACTCCGCCCACTGGGCATCCAGCGCCAATCCGTTGGTCTGGAATGCATACGAAATCTGCACGCCGCGCCGGTTCTCCTGTCGAACGGTATCCGCAAAGAAGCGGAAGAAATCCAGCCCGGCCAGCGTCGGCTCACCGCCCTGAAACATAAAGGTGCAGCTTCCCTCGGCGTGGGCCAGCGCACGGCGGATTGCAGCCCGGGCAGTCTCCCGGGACATCATGCCCCGCATCCCCTCCTGCCGACAGGCAGCCTCGTCTGCGTAAAAGCAGTATCGGCAGCGCATATTGCATCCCGCAGAGGCGGGCTTGATCATCACATGGATCGGTGGCATGGGAGTTTCTCCTTTTGGAATTTTGTCGAAACTGTTTTCCCGCCCGAATAGCGGTAAAACTCAGATAAATCCATCTTATACTACATACAGCAAATTTACAAGTTTACCCATTTGTTTTCCATGAGAAATATTTTCAGCCTTTGGCATGCTGCTTAGCCTGAAAAGCCGCCCCCCAAAAGGGGGGAAGTGCAACAAAAGAAAAGCGAGCATCAAACCATGCTCCCCTCTTTGTGGTGCACTTCCAGACGAGGGCGTTAAGAAAAATATGCCGGTGGCATATTTTTTAGCCTGAGAGGCCCTGCGAGCTGAGCCGGAGCGCTATCAGCGCGAACGGTGAAGCCGCCCCCGAAGGGGGGAAGTGGAGCAAAAGAAAAGCGAGCATCAAACCATGCTCCCCTCTTTGTGGTGCACTTC
>NZ_CAXSWZ010000062.1:0-1702 GCF_964241245.1 Allofournierella massiliensis | reverse complement strand
ATTTAGCACAGACCTGTGTTTTTGCTAAACAGTTGCTTGGGCCTATTCTCTGCGGCTCACTCTCGTGAGCACCCCTTCTCCCGAAGTTACGGGGTCAACTTGCCGAGTTCCTTAACAACCCTTCTCCCGTTGGCCTTAGAATCCTCTTCCTACCTACCTGTGTCGGTTTGCGGTACGGGCACCTGACAAATACACATGGCTTTTCTCGCCTCTCTCCACGCTCGACTTCCCTACTAAATTTCGGTCCCTTTCGACCGGGGCAACCAACGCCCGGCACGAACATTTCAAAAGTGTCCCCATGCTTAACTGTTTCGGTGGCTACGGAATCTCTACCGTATGTGCATCGGCTACGCCTTTCGGCCTCACCTTAGCTCCCGGCTAACCTGGAGCGGACGAACCTTCCTCCAGAAACCTTAGGCTTTCGGCCATTGTGATTCTCACACAATTCTCGCTACTCATTCCGGCATTCTCACTTGTGTACACTCCACTACCGCTTACGCTATAACTTCGCCGCGTACACAACGCTCCCCTACCCAACATTCTGCTGAACAAAATCTACAAGATCGGCTTTATCCTTAACGGACAATTTGGTGCCACTTCGTGGCCCGTAATTCAACCTTATAAACTTTGTTCAACAGAATGCTGCCTAAGCTTCGGTGCAGGTTTTAGCCCCGTTGAATTTTCGGCGCAAAGTCACTCGACCAGTGAGCTATTACGCACTCTTTGAATGAGTGGCTGCTTCTAAGCCAACATCCTGGTTGTCTTAGCAACTTCACATCCTTTTCCACTTAAACCTGCTTTGGGACCTTAGCTGTAGATCTGGGCTGTTTCCCTTTTGACTGTGAGACTTATCTCACACAGTCTGACTCCCATGCATCAATTTTCCGGCATTCTTAGTTTGATAAGCTTCGGTACCCTCTCGGGCCCTAGGCTATTCAGTGCTTTACCTCCGGAAATCTAACATGAGGCTAGTCCTAAAACTATTTCGGGGAGAACCAGCTATCTCCGGGTTCGATTGGAATTTCTCCGCTATCCACAGTTCATCCGCCGCCTTTTCAACGGAGGTCGGTTCGGTCCTCCATGGAGTTTTACCTCCACTTCAACCTGACCATGGATAGGTCACCCGGTTTCGGGCCCACTGCATGCAACTAAACGCCCTATTCAGACTCGCTCTCGCTTCGGCTCCATTGCTTAACAACTTAACCTCGCTGCATACAGTCGCTCGCCGGACCGTTCTACAAAAAGTACCATATCACGCTTTGACGCGCTCTATGTGCTTGTAGGCACAGGGTTTCAGGTTCTATTTCACTCCCCTCCCGGGGTTCTTTTCACCTTTCCTTCACAGTACTATACGCTATCGGTCACTGGGTAGTATTTAGGCTTGGAGGGTGGTCCCCCCGTATTCCGACCAGGTTTCACGTGTCTGGCCGTACTCTGGATCCTGCGCAGCTGCTTTCGTTTTCACCTACGTGACTCTCACACTCTTCGGTGGGCCTTCCCATACCCTTCGGTTAACAATTGCAGTCCTTAAAGCAGTCCGAACCCCGAAGGTATTTCTACCCTCGGTTTGGCCTCTTCCGCGTTCGCTCGCCACTACTTACGGAATCTCGGTTGATGTCTCTTCCTCGCCCTACTTAGATGTTTCAGTTCAGGCGGTTCCCTCCGTATACCTATTTGATTCAGTATACGGTACTGGAGGTTT
>NZ_CAXSWZ010000061.1:0-1883 GCF_964241245.1 Allofournierella massiliensis | reverse complement strand
GGGTGCGCCAGTTCGGTGCAGGTAATACAGTCTGGTGAAAGACCAGACCCGGCAAAGCGTAGCGAGCAGCCGGTACTCAGCCTTGGAGCCGGAGCCGCGAGGTGAGGTTTAAGCGTAGGCAGAGGAGTGCGAGAGCCGCAATGGGAAACCGTGAAGCGATACAGCCTCGTAAGATATAAAGAGCGGAAGCCGATACCGTCCTCAAGGTCGCAGGCAGCAAGAACCACCCGCAAGCGCAAGGTTGGGGAGATTCCGTCGGGGTCAATAGAGCGTGGCGAGCGTACAAAGGTAGTACCTGTATACCTGGGAGATCTGACAGGCTCCACGAGATGGTAAGGGGAATTGAAGTCTTGAAAATGGAGAGACCCCGAAGGCCTGTCAGAAGTCGGACTGCCTCATAGTAGCGAGGAAACCGGTGAAAGCTGGTGGAGCAAAGGGGGCAGCAAGTAATCGGTCCCGGAGGAAGAAGCATCCGGACACAGGAGGTCAGAACGGATGGAACAGGAACCGAAGGGAATAAGGGAGCAGTCAGCAAAGTATCCGGCGGTGCAGAATCTCATGCACAATGTAAACGAGCGGACACTGATGGCGGAGCATCGAAAGCAGAGCAGGAAAAAGGCAACCGGCGTAGACGGAATAGACAAAGCAGCCTATGACGAAAATGCCCCGGAGCGAATCGCGGCGTTGGTAGAGCGGATGAGGAAATTTCAGTACAAACCGCTCCCAGTGCGGCGGACATATATTCCCAAGGTCAATGGAAAATTGAGGCCACTGGGAATACCGGCCTATGAAGACCGGCTGGTGCAGGGCGTGATGGCGAAAGTACTGAACGAAGTTTATGAGCCTCGCTTCCTGGGATGTTCCTATGGATTCCGACCTGGTAAGGGTGCGCACGATGTGGTGAGATACATCAACCAGACCATTATGACAAAGAAAGTCAATTATGTGCTGGAGGCCGACATTAAGGGATTCTTTGACAATGTTGACCACGATTGGCTGATGAGGTTCTTGGCCCATGACATACAGGACAAGAACTATCTGCGATATGTGGAGCGATTTCTGATTGCGGGGATCATGGAGGACGGAAAACGTCTGGCCAGTGATAGAGGGACGCCGCAGGGCGGACTGATTTCACCGGTGCTGGCGAACGTGTATCTGCACTATGTGCTGGATCTGTGGATGGAGAAAGCTATTAAGCCGCGTCTGCGGGGCGAAGTCTACTATGTGCGGTACGCGGACGACTTTCTGATTCTATTTCAGTATGAGAATGAGGCCCGAAAGGTTATGGATACGCTGAAAAAGCGGCTGGGTAAATTTTCACTGGAAGTGGCGGAGGACAAGACTCGAATACTGCCCATTGGACGGTTCAAAGGTACAAAGGAGGATTTTGACTTCCTCGGCTTTACCTTCTTCAACGCCAAAACTCGGTCAGGAAAGTATCGGCTTGGAGTTCGCACAAGTAAGAAGAAGCTGAAGGCGAAGCGACAGGCGGCCAAGATATGGCTCAAGGAACAGATGCACAGGCCAGTAGCGGAGACGATGAGAACGATAGATTCTATCCTCCGAGGACACTACAACTACTATGGGGTAAACGGGAATTTTCATGCTATACAGAGCTTTTGGAAATACCTGAAATATTCCACCTACAGAGTGCTGAACCGCCGCCACCAGAAGCGATCCATGAAGTACAACAGGTTTCTACGAATCTGGAACTACTATGTCAAAGAGCCGCATCTGACCACAGATATTTGGGGCTGGCAACCAAAGATTACTTGAAGAGCCGGATGCGGGAAAATCGCACGTCCGGTTCTGTGAGGGGCAGTAGACAATCCCTTCGCAGCAAAAATTATGTGAAAGGAGTGTCGAGGCTGTCTACTCGACTG
>NZ_CAXSWZ010000060.1:0-2580 GCF_964241245.1 Allofournierella massiliensis | reverse complement strand
TGCATTCTGCGGCGCCCAGCGGCAGCTGGTGCGGTGGCCAGCGGCAGCTAAGCGCCGCTAACGGCAGCCCCGTTTAGCCTGTCGTTACAGGCTTAATCACCACAATATAGTGCTTGGTAGCGCGCTTGAGAATGGCGTTGGCAGATACCTCATCATTCAGGATCATAGCGCTCCAGCTGGCTGGTTCCCGCTGGGAGCAGATCATGGTGCTCAGATTCATTTCGCACCGCTGTTCCAAAATTTCAAACAGGATCTTCACCTCTCGCTCATCCGTAATGGTGTGCAGCAAAAAGTCATCCAGGATGAGCAGTGCAGCGCCACAGACCTTCTTGAGTCGTTTTTGGTACTTGGAGTAGTCCTGTTCCTTGAGTGCAACCAGCGTCTCCAGAAGTGACTCGCAGTGGTGGTACTCCACCCGGTAGGCATTGCAGGCCGCAATCCCAATGGCCTTGGCCAGATAGGATTTTCCGCTGTCAGATGGACCCAGAATGCAGACATTCAGACCAGAATCAATGAAATCGAGGGTAGATAGGGTTTCGGTAATACCACGGGGCAGATACGTCCGCTGGCCGGAATCCACACAGCTGG
This sequence comes from Allofournierella massiliensis, assembly GCF_964241245.1. Taxonomy (NCBI): domain Bacteria; kingdom Bacillati; phylum Bacillota; class Clostridia; order Eubacteriales; family Oscillospiraceae; genus Allofournierella; species Allofournierella massiliensis. Next base: position 1,992 of record NZ_CAXSWZ010000060.1, on the reverse strand, counting down.
CAAGCTCCTGGGGACACCCCCGCAGATGGGCGCTGCGCAGACGACTCTGGATGCGTTTGTTTCGTTTCTTCTCGTATTCTGGTTCTACGAGGCCGGCAATCGCCATCAGTGGGTCCAACTCCGGGAAACCGGGAGAGCGGTACATCTCGTCCAGGGTTGCGGACATACCCGGCAACCCCATTTCATTCAATTCCGTCAGGAGCGAGTGAAAGAGTGCTTTTCCGGTGAGCATCATCTGTCACCGTCCTTCTTCTTGGCCTGCGCCAGGCTCTGGCTGCGGGAGAGAAGCCGTTCCAGATCCATGGATGCGGCATCCATCACAAATGCGCCTTTGTTGCGTGTCTCATTCTGGCTGGTATTGTAGCCGGAGGCGCCAAGATCTTCTGCAACCACCGGAATGGTATTTTTGAGGAAGGTGTAGGTTACCTTGCCAAGAGACAGCGCCTGCTTACAGGCTTCTTCCAATGCCTGCCTGCTGTATTTTCTGGTGAAGCTCAGGACACCCTGGCACATCCGGTAGGTCTGTACCTCCAGCTTCCGGCTGGTAAGAATGCGCCGGATCACTGCCTCGGTATTGGGACCAACAGTCATGGCCTTCCGGATGAAATACGTCCCGTTCCATTCTGAAGCCTCTCTGTAATTGGCAGGGAGGTGGTTTGGATCTGTAAGCCACTGGCCCTTTGCTGTTGCTCTTGGCCATTGGCAGATTGGCAGCCCCTCTTTGGAAAAGATTTTAACGGTTGTAGCAGATGCCCGTACTAGCACCTCCTTGTGCAGATAGGTTTTGTCTACACTGTAATAGGCGTTATCAAAGCGGATGTGGTAATCTGAGGACACCTTGGCCATCCGCCGTTCCATGTACTCATATGGCTCAGCTGGCAGAGGTATGAGTTCCTGCCGTTCCTCTTCCCAGTAGTAACGCCGACTGTGCGGCTTCTTCGTGAAGGGTGCACTGTTGAGCTTCTCCAGGTGCTTCCGCAGATCACGGTTGAACTGCTCCAGGCTGAAGTAGTCCATCTCCTCCATGTCATGGAAGATGCCTTTTTCCAGGATGCCCACGGCATTCTCCACAGAGCTCTTGTACCTGGGCTTTCTCACCTTGGCAGGGAGAATCACTGTGTGGTTGTGCTCAGCCCACTCTCCGTAGTCCTTGTTTAACTCCGGCGCAATCCAGTCCTTGTTGGCAATGACAGCTTGCTTGCAGTTGTCGCAAACCACCAGCGCAGGGACACCACCAAAGTAGCGGAGGGCGTTGTTGTTCACAGCGATCCACTGCGGCTCTTTGGTGGACACCATTCCCTCGGCATAGATGAGCTGTGAGTAAGGGAGGACTGCAACAAAGACCACAATCTCCAGCAGTTCTCCGGTAAGATGATCCACCATATGAAAGGTCTTGCCAGCGAAGTCTACCTCCATCTTCTGCCCAATGACTGCATTGAAGTGAAGCGTCTCCTTGTTTTCCTCGCACCACTTGGTGTAGTTCTCACAGAACTGCCGGTACGAATAGAATTTGAGATCTCCGTCCCGGCACTGCTTGACATACCGATTCCAGAGCACCTTGAGAGTCATGTTCTTCCGGGAAGACATGTCCTTCTCAACAGACGCATAGTCCGGCTGTTCGAAGCTAAGATCCCGCCCAGCCGTGGCTGGATTTTTTCCGTACACCGATTGGGCGATGCCGTAGTTCGTGATTCCCTGCGGGAGAGGGTAGCCGAGTTTGTCACAGGCTTTGAACGCCCGCAAGAAATCGTTCACGCCCGAGGGGCTGACGTTGAGCGACTTGGCGATTGCCATACCGCTCATTCCCAATGCATAGTGTTTTGTAATGATGTCTTTATAGTCTAACATCCATTACCCTCCTAATAGTCAATTTCCGCTGCTGCGGATACCACTATTATGAGGGATACATGGGCTACATCAAGACGCTGCCGCTGCCGCCGCCCCGCTGCCGTTCAGTACCGCACCAACTGCCGCCGGCCAGCGCCGTATGCA
>NZ_CAXSWZ010000059.1:0-3340 GCF_964241245.1 Allofournierella massiliensis | reverse complement strand
CCCACACCATTATACCGCATTCCCTTTCCTTATACGAGAAAAAGACCACCGATAGGTGGCCTTTTTCGACAGGCTGCGAGACTTATCTGTTCTGGCAGATAAGTCTCTTTTTCTTTTGAAAGAGCAGCGAGGGGCCCCGCCGGGAGATGTGCTCCCCTGCCGGTTTTCATGGGATACGTTTGACGGTTTTGCGGCCTGTCTTTACAGAAAGAGCGGAAAGAGGGGTTATATGGCAGATTCCAATATTACCAAGAAGGCACTGGCAGCCTCCCTGAAGGAGCTGATGACGGAACAGTCCTTTGAAAAAATCAATGTCACACAGATTTGCGAACGCTGTGATATGAACCGTAAAAGTTTTTATTACCATTTCAAGGACAAGTATGACCTGATAAACTGGATATTTGATACCGAATTTATGGCGCTGGTAAAAGATGAGGATCTGCACGCCGATTACGGAAAGCATTGGGCGCTGGTGGAGAAAGCGTGCGATTACTTTTACGAGAACCATGCGTTTTACCGTAAAGCGCTGCAGATCAAAGGGCAGAACTCCTTTTCTGATCATTTCCGAGAATATATCCGGCCGCTGCTGCAGAATCGGCTGAGCTATATCTTTGGGCAAGGCAACGTGGATGAATTTGTTCTTGGATTTTTTGCGGATGCGGTTCTCTGTGCAATGGAACGGTGGCTGCTGGCACGGAATTGCATCCCCTCCCGGGAGTTTGTTGAGAGGATCAAGGATCTGACGGAAAAATGTGTTACGGCCATTTATCGGGAAATAGCAGAGCCACAGCAGCCTGCTCCTGAAGAAGCCGAGAAATAATGAAGGTGCTCGATATTGTTCAACACAATATTGAGCACCTTTTCTGTTATGGCAAGTTATTTGCGGGAAGGCAGTGCCTTCGGATATGCCTTGCTGAAAATTCCGGCCAGTCCGTCCTCAAACAGATTGCAACACCAGACATCCGTTTCAGGGCTTCCCGGAATATGAAGATTTCCGTCCTTGTCAAACAATGCGCAGCAGGAATTATCCGAAATAATGGCATCAAGACTTTGGGTATCTCCGTAAAGCTCCCATGGGATGGTTTGAAATTGCTGACGATTTCTCGCGTCAATGGCTGCCTGATACGCGGCTCTCTGTGTATCGTGTTGACAGTCTGACCGGGGAATCAGAACAGTAAAGAGCGGGTGGAGGTTCTGCACGGCATCAAACAATTCCCCGTTTGTGATCGCTTTGATATTTTCTGCCGAATAAAGACATGAGACAGAATACGGAATGCGGGCATTTCTTAACAGCGAGCAGGAAGCTTGCGTGTTTTTATCCAGATGAATTACGGGCATTACGTTGTATACAGACAAAAACTGCGCTGCAAAATCCGGCGTCACAGCCTGCGGTTCACAGAAAAGGAAAAAGGCACTGTCCGGATGTGCTGCCGCAAAGGGCAGAATTGCCAGAGGGTCATGTGGCGCAAATATCATCCAGGAATAGATTCCCAGAGCTTCCCCCTGCTGAATTACCCAGTGATACCGGCTCAGATCCCAGTCGGAAGACGCATCTTCCATTTGCAGAAAAACAGCCCAGGGAATATTAAATCCCAACTGTTTTTCATTGGAGCGGATGCGCCTGGCGCCCCAGGTACAGCTGTTGTATCCGATGTTCATGCCCAAGCGGACAATGTGTTCGGTTTCAATGTGGCTGACCGCATCATAAATCAGGCCGTAATAGGCACTTTTTTCATTTTCCAGCAACGTGTGAGCGGTTTCGAAAAATCGGTTTTGAAATCGGCCCTCTGAAAATTGCAGCGCCATATCGACCAGATTTCGGATACTCCGTTCCGGATCTTCCTGGATTCCTTTCAGAGTTTGCCTGACCGTGGTTTCGATCAGTATACGCGATACACTATTTTCCATAGAATCTCCTTCCAACAGAAACAATTCATGCTAAATCAAGAATACCACGGGCCAAAAGGCGGACAATGCGCATTTCGGTGTACATGTCCCAAAATGTAACAATTGACTGGAAGTGTCGCATTTTTGACCAGCAGCGCTACTCCTGTCCCATGACATCTTTCGCTGTTCTTCTTATAATTTAGCCAACGGATCAGCCAATGGCGGCTTCATTCGAAAAAAGCAAAAGAAAGGGACGTATTTATGAGTACAATTAAAGATAGCATGCAGAATTTTGCGGTCAATCAGGCCCTGAGCTATATTGAAGGCAATCCGGAGGAGAACATTCCCAAATTGATGGCACTGGTAGATCGCTTTTCTCCGGATGGCTGGTATGAGTCCCAGCGGAGTGCTATCCGGGAAGTTATTGAGAAGAAAAACAACTGGTACCAGCTGATTCTGCGGCTGTATGAACTGGATCCCGGTGTGCGCAAGGCATTTTTCCAGAATTTCCTTTTTAATGCGAGTCTTAAGGGCAGCGCAACTCAGGACGAGGTAAAAGAACGGGAAAACTGCAATGTTCCCTGGGCGATTCTGCTGGATCCCACCTCGGCGTGCAATATGCACTGCACCGGCTGCTGGGCGACAGAATACGGAAACCAGCTGAACTTATCTGTGCTTTACCTCCGGAATGTCCGGCACCATTCAATCTGCCCGGCTTTGCCTGAACGAGCTGAAGGAGAAATATCCCGACCGAACGATCCTCTGTGTCGATACCCTGTGCGCTTCGCTGGGCGAAGGAGTTCTGGTGCAGGAGGCAGCACGCAGACAGGCAGAGGGGTTTTCCATTCTGGAACTTCAAAACTGGGTTGTGGAGCATCGCCAGCAGGTATGCCACTGGTTTACGGTGGATGTGTTCGATCATCTGAAACATGGTGGACGTGTATCCTCTGCCGCCGCTGTTGTGGGTACTGCACTGCAAATCAAGCCGCTGCTTCATGTGAATCAGGAGGGCAAGCTGGCCGTTGCGGAAAAGCCCCGTGGCCGTAAACAGGCCATTCATGCGCAGCTTGCGCGTATGGAGTGGGGCTGGGATCCACAAATTTCAAAAACAGTTGCGATCGGTCATGGCGACTGCCCGGATGGGGCAAGGCAGCTGGAGGAATCCGTTCGCAGACAGTTCCCCGACGCTGAGATTGTGAAAGCGGATATCGGCCCCATTATCGGTGCGCATACCGGACCCGGAATGCTCGCTCTGATTTACTGGGGTGTTAATCGATAGTGCCTCCTTCCGCAGCAAGAAGGTTATCTGAACAAGGTCGTTCTGTATGATGGCAAACAGATAAAAAGCTCCCTGCCGAAATAACGGCAGGGAGCTTTCAGCTTGTAGAAAAACCTGCTGTGACAATCAAGCCAGAGCAGGTTTTTTGCATGAAAAGTAAAAGAACAGAGAAAA
>NZ_CAXSWZ010000058.1:2809-4079 GCF_964241245.1 Allofournierella massiliensis | reverse complement strand
AAAAGCAAATCGATGATGTAATCCACCAGATTGCATCTCTGAAACGGGAACGTGCAGAGAATTTCACCGTCAAACAAATGGAACGAACCAGAAAACAACTGGAAAAGCGACTCGCAAAGCTGAATGACACCGAGCGAAAGGATGACGCTGTCACCTTTGAAGAACTGGGTGTTGATTCCCTGATGGTAGACGAAGCACATATGTTCAAAAATTTGATGTGCGTTTCCAAAATGCGTAATGTGGCCGGTATCAGCCAGAGCGAAAGTCAGCGCGCCAGTGATCTCCTGATGAAATGTATGTATCTGGATGACATCACCGGCGGGCGTGGAATCACCTTTGCTACCGGTACTCCCCTCTCCAACAGCATGACCGAACTGTATACCATGATGCGTTACCTACAGCGACACACCCTGGAACGAAATGGCCTCGCCAACTTTGACGCCTGGGCATCTACTTTCGGCGAAACCGTTACCGCCATCGAGCTGGCTCCGGAAGGCACGGGTTATCGTACCAAGACGCGATTCGCAAAGTTCTACAACCTACCGGAGCTTATGAGTATGTTCAAGGAATGTGCCGATATTCAAACCGCAGATATGCTCAAGCTGCCGGTGCCCGCGCTGGAAGGCGGTAAGCCCATAAACATACAGCTGAAACCCAGTGACATTCAGCGGGATATGGTCGCAAAACTGGGAGAACGGGCTGATGCAGTGCGCAGCGGTGACGTTGATCCCACCGTAGACAATATGCTTGCCATCACGAACGATGGGCGTAAGCTCGCCCTTGACCAGCGGCTCATTGATCCATCCTTGCCGGATGAACCCGGCAGTAAAGTGAATGCCTGCGTGGAGCAGGTATTCACCATCTGGGAAAAGACAAAAGCCAACCGTTCTACGCAGTTGATTTTCTGTGATCTTTCCACACCAAAAGCTGGTGTTTTCAACATCTACCACGATGTTCGTGAAAAACTAACCGCAAAAGGTATTCCTCCGGAAGAGATTCAGTTCATTCACGATGCCAACACAGAAACGAAAAAAGCTGAACTGTTCGGAAAGGTGCGCAGCGGTTCTGTTCGCATCCTGATGGGAAGCACCGCCAAGATGGGGGCAGGCACCAATGTGCAGCGAAAACTCATTGCCCTGCATCACCTGGACGTTCCTTGGCGTCCGTCGGACATTGAACAGCGTGAAGGCCGTATGGTTCGTCAGGGCAATGAAAATAAAGAAGTAGCCATCTATCGTTATGTAACCGAATCGACATTCGATGCCTACAG
>NZ_CAXSWZ010000058.1:1205-2715 GCF_964241245.1 Allofournierella massiliensis | reverse complement strand
AGCCTTGTCAAGCTCTGCGCTTTTTGTTACAATCATTCCGGTGGTGCTGCCGGATACGGCAGGCGGTTAGTCCCAATGTACGCTGCGCATTGCAGCGGCGGCGGGGCGAAAACTCCGTTTTTCCCCGCTGCTTTCTGGCAGAGGGGGTGATACTTCCATGACACTGCAAGATGTCCTCGGCCTTTTCGCCCTGGTTGGCGGAACCGTCTTTGTGACCTTTCAGATTGTTTGGACAGTCACACACGATAAAAAACGGAAATGACCGCCACGCCCTGACAAAGCTGCGGTCATTTCCGTAACACTATAAGGGACTAACCCGTCACCGGGCAGCACCACTTTCTATTTGTATTATATCCCACAGCCCTCTAAAATGCAAGCGAGGAAGAGGCCGGTTCAAAACCGGCCTTTTTCTTTCTCAAGCAAATGGATCAGCAGTCTTAACAGAAACTATCCCCCATGCTATACTGTCTGCAAACTCATTACAGGAGGAACACCCCATGAAACGAATCCTTATTGTGTCCGCTGCCATGGTCGCAGTTATGATGCTGACCGGATGCAGCACCACCGTTACCGGCATCGATGTGCCGGAATCCATGACCGTTGAAGTCGGCCAGGCCGTTGACCTGGCTGTGAACTATACCTACAAAAATGAGAATGCCAGTGACGAGAAAAAGGCTGCCGCACAGAGCGAGGCCGGTGTGAAACTCACCAGCGATAGCCCGGCAGTGACCGTTGCTGAAGACGGCACCCTGACCGCTGCTCAGGGCGGCGAAGCCATCATCACCGTTACCAGTGCGGACGGCACCCTGAGCGACACCTGCAAAGTGACCGTTACCGTGCCGCTTACCGGCATTGCCCTGGATCAGGAAACCCTGGCCCTTGCCATCAACGGCACGGAAAGCGCCAAGCTAACCGCCGCGCCGGTGCCTGCGGAAAGCACCGAGCCGGTGGACGGCGTTGCCTACACCAGCAACAACGAAACTGTGGCGACTGTGGCCGAAGACGGCACTGTGACCGCCGTAGCCGACGGCGAAGCGGAAATCACCGCCACCCTGGGCGAATACACCGCCAGCTGCAAAGTGACCGTGACCACCGCGCCGGACGGCATTAAGTTCGGCAAGGCCAGCGGCAGCCTGACCGTGGGCGGTTCTACCACTCTGAAGCTGTACACCACCCCCAGCGAAGCAGCCGCCCCCGACATGAGCCAGGTCACTTTTACCAGCAGCGACGAGGATGTGGCAACTGTGGACGGCGAGGGCAAGGTAACGGCCAAAAAGGCAGGCAAGGCCACCATCACCGCAACCTACAATGGTCTGACCGCTGAATACAGTCTTAGCGTCAACAACAAGGCTGCTGCCCCTGCTGGCGGCTCCACCGCAGCTTCTGGTTCTGCGGGCACTGGCAACTCCACTTCTCCCGTCACCGGTGGTTCCAGCAGTGGTTCTACCGGCAGCGCACCATCTACCGGCGGCTCCAGTGGCGGCACTACTCCTACACCGGAACAGCCTGC
>NZ_CAXSWZ010000058.1:0-1108 GCF_964241245.1 Allofournierella massiliensis | reverse complement strand
GCCCCTGCACCGGTTCCCACCCCCATTCTAGGCGGATATGTGGATGCTGACAACGGAACTATCATTGAGGGCGGCGGCGTGTTTGATAGCCCTGATGAAAATGCTACTCCCGATCAGCCCTTACCCGATGATTTTTAATTTTTCACATATTATCTACAAAGCACTCTTCCACACTGGGAGGGTGCTTTTTTATATATACATTTTGAAATTGAAAGGTGGTGCTGCCCTTGATCTAAGGCACACACTTTGAAGAAGCAAACCGAATGGAGGAAAATATGCAACACAAAAGAACAATCACCCAGCGGATTGCAACGGGTGTTCTGGCTGTTGCAATGCTGCTCAGTACACTGGCCCCCACGTTTGGGCCGGTGGTCTATGCGGATGATGTAAGCAGCATTGTAACAGACGGCGGAGGCATTTCCACCGGAACCCCTGAAGCCACATCCGCGCCGGAACCCTCGGCAATCCCGGAACCGTCTGCCGCGCCGGAAGCGTCTGCCGCTCCCACGGCAACACCGGAGACTTCGGCAGCCCCGGAAGAATCCGAGAAGCCGGAAAGCTCTGCCGCGCCGGAGGAATCCGCAGTGCCGGAAGGGTCTCCCACCCCGGAGTCTTCCGCAACCCCGGAACCTTCTCCGACACCTACAGCAACGCCGGAAGCTTCGGCAACTCCTGAACCTTCCGCTACCCCTGAGCCTACGGCAACTCCCGCGCCTCTGGAACTCATTGCTCCGGAGAGCGATTTGCTGGAGGCCAGCGTGGGGGACGAACTTGCCCTGACCGTGGAACTGAACCGGGAGGATGTGGAAGTCGCATATCAGTGGCAGAAGATGTACACCGGCAAGCCGGAAGCGTTTGACACTGCTCTGGCCGATTACGCTGAAGACGAACCTACCTGGTACTCCTGGCCGCTGGAGGACAAGAGCGAGGCGGAAGCACTGGCTGAAAACCCGGATGCCACCTGGCAGGGCATGGAGCTGTATTTCGCCATCGTCGCCGCGCTGGACAAGATCGAGGCGGACAGCAGCAATGTGCGCATCGCCTGGAAGACCCCCAACTACGCTCTGGACGGCTTTGCAATTACTGCCGAAGCGAGTGAAGATGGAAT
>NZ_CAXSWZ010000057.1:0-6077 GCF_964241245.1 Allofournierella massiliensis | reverse complement strand
CACCATTATACCGCATTCCCTTTCCTTATACGAGAAAAAGACCACCGATAGGTGGCCTTTTTCGACAGGCTGAAGGCATCGGGAAAATTCCCGATGCCTTTTTGTTTTGTCTTGCAAAGGAAGCAATCAGACCTTCACGATCCAGCCCTTTTCATCGGGCAGAACACCCCACTGGATGCCGGTGAGGGTGTCGTACAAACGCTGAGTCACCTGGCCGATGTTGCCGTCGTTCACGGTTACCTCGTCGCCCTCGTAGTACAGCTTGCCCACCGGGCTGACCACCGCGGCGGTGCCGGTGCCGAACACCTCTTCCAGCTTGCCGGCGTGGGCGGCCTCCATGACCTCCTGAATGGACAGGCGGCTGTCGCAGTCCACGGTGTAGCCCCAGTCACGCAGCAGCTCGATGCAGCTCATGCGGGTGATGCCGGGCAGCACGGTGCCAACGGTGGGGGCGGTGCGGATCACCCCGTCGATCTTGAAGAAGCAGTTCATGCTGCCCACTTCCTCCACATACTTGCGCTCCACGCCGTCCAGCCACAGAACCTGGCTGTAGCCCAGCTCGTGGGCCTTCATCTGGCCTGCCAGGCTGGCCGCGTAGTTGCCGCCGCACTTGATGAAGCCGGTGCCGCCGGGGGTGGCGCGCACATACTCGTCCTCCACATAGATCTTCACCGGATCCAGACCCTCGGCGTAGTAGGCGCCGGAGGGGGAGGCGATGACGATGAATTCATAGGTGGCGCTGGGCTTTACACCCAGATGAGGCTCGGTGGCGATGGTGAAGGGCCGCAGATACAGGCTGGTGCCGGGGGCGCTGGGCACCCAGTCACGGTCCACATCCACCAGAGCCTTCACGGCCTGCACAAAGTCCTCCACCGGAATGGTGGGGATGCACAGACGCTCGTGGGTGCTCTGCAGGCGCTCGGCGTTCTTCTCCGGGCGGAACAGCTGCACCTGGCCCTCGGCGGTGCGGTAGGCCTTCATGCCTTCAAAGCTCTCCTGCGCGTAGTGGAACACCATGGCGGCAGGATCCAGCGAAATGGGCTGATAGGGCTCGATGCGGGGCGAATGCCAGCCCTGGCCCTCGGTGTAGTCCATGCGGAACATGTGGTCGGTGTAATGGGTGCCGAAGCCCAGATTGTTCTGATCGGGCTTTTCCTTGGGGGTGGTGGTTTTGGTTACTTTGATCTCCAACATGAAACAGGTCCTCCCTTTTGCGGCCGGTGGATATGCGCCGCCGCCTGTGATTGGCTTTTATAATGTGACCATTATAGAACCTGTTTGGTACTTCCGTCAAGGCTTTTTTGCTTTAAAAGGGTGATTCGATAGCATAAAACAGCGGAACGTGCCGCCAACGGCCCATATATATAAGGAAAGCACTGCCTTTTCCGGGTCTGGCCGGTTTGAAGGCGGTGAAATTGCTCACAAACATAAACTTAACATTCCCCCGGATGGAACGGGCGTGGATTGGTGGTTTTGTAAAATTTCTTTACAAAAAATTGGGCGGTTTAACAAAAGCCTAACCGAACCATGCGGGCGGATTTTGCAAAGCGGGCGGTATAATGATACCAGTTTCGCGGGAAAGCGAAGCGCAAGCGAGACCGAAACTCCGCTTACAGGAGCGGGGAGACCGGATGAGATTCATTGGAATGAATTGAGAAGAAGAGGGAGTAAGACAAAATGAAAATGAAGCGTTTTATGGCAATGGCTATTGCATGTGTTATGGCTGCCGGTCTGGTAGCCTGCGGCGGCTCTGAGAGCACCGCTACCACCAGCACCACCGACAGCACCGCTGCCACCAGCACCACCGCCAGCACTGCCGAAGAGACCACCGCCGATCTGAGCGGCGCGGTAGCCACCGGCGGTTCCACCAGCGTGGAGAAGGTGATCGGTGCTCTGGGCGAGGCCTTCATGGAAGCCAACCCCAGCGTGGACGTTACTTATGATCCCACCGGCAGCGGCGCCGGCGTGACCGGTGCTGCCGACGGCACCCTGGACATCGGCCTGTCCAGCCGTGCGCTGAAGGACGAGGAGAAGGCCCAGGGCCTGAAGGAGACCACCTTCGCGCTGGACGGCATCGCCATCGTGGTGAACACCGAGAACACCGTTGAGGACCTGAGCCTGGAGCAGATTGCAAAGCTGGCTACCGGCGAGATCACCAACTGGAGCGAAGTGGGCGGCCCCGATGCCCCCGTTGTTCTGATCGGCCGTGAGGCCGGCAGCGGCACCCGCGACGGCTTCGAGAGCATCGTTGGCGTGGAAGACAAGTGCGCTTACGAGCAGGAGCTGACCAGCACCGGCGCCGTTCTGGCCGGTGTGGCCGCCAACCCCAACGCCTTCGGCTACGTTTCTCTGGCCAGCGTTGACGACACCGTGAAGATGGTCACCGTGGACGGCGTTACCGCCAGCGAAGAGACCGTGAAGGACGGCAGCTACAAGATCCAGCGCCCCTTCGTGTTCGTGACCAAGGACGGCGAGGAGCTGAGCGCTCAGGCCCAGGCTTTCTACGACTTCGCCCTGAGCGAGGACGCTGCTGAGCTGATCGCTGCCGCCGGCGCGGTACCCATGGTTTAACAAGAAGGCTACATGCCTTCGCCTGACACCCCCAAAGGTCGGCATGCCGGCGAAATGAAGCAAGTTTGTTAGGCATCGCCGCCGGAAAATACGTATCTACGCAGGTTCCGGCGGCTTTTTTGCGGCAAAAAACCGCAGTGTGTGCAAAGCGAGTAACGAAGAGGAAAAGCGCTATGAAACTGAAACAGAGCATCGAGCGGATCATGAACGCAGTGTTCTTCATCTGCGGAATGGTCTCCATCGCGGCGGTGGCCCTGATCACCATCTACATGGTGTGGGCCGGCCTGCCCGCCATCATCAAGATCGGCCCTGTGGACTTTCTGCTGGGTACCGTCTGGAAATCCACCGCTGCCGAGCCTCAGTTCGGCATCCTGCCCTTTATCCTGACCAGCGTGTGGGGCATGCTGGGCGCGCTGATCATCGGCGTGCCGGTGGGCGTGCTCACCGCCGTGTTCCTGGCAAAGCTGGCCCCCCCGAAGCTGGCCGCTCTGGTGCGGCCCGCGGTGGAGCTGCTGGCCGGCATCCCCAGTGTGGTTTACGGCCTGATCGGTATGATCGTGCTGGTGCCCGCTGTGATGAAAACCTTTGATCTGAAGAGCGGCAGCTGCCTGCTCAGCGCCATTCTGGTGCTGGCCATCATGGTTCTGCCCAACATCATCTCGGTGAGCGAGACCGCCCTGCGGGCCGTTCCGCCGGAGTATGAGGAGGCCAGCCTGGGCTTGGGCGCCACCTGGATCGAGACCGTGTTCAAGGTGAGCGTGCCCGCCGCCCGCAGCGGCATTGCGGCCGGCATTGTGCTGGGCGCCGGCCGCGCCGTGGGCGAGGCCATGGCCGTGATGATGGTGGCCGGCAACGTGGCCAACATGCCCGGCCTGTTCAAGAGCGTGCGTTTCCTGACCACCGCCGTGGCCAGCGAGATGAGCTATGCCGCAGACGGCAGCCTGCAGAAGCAGGCCCTGTTCAGCATCGGCCTGGTGCTGTTCGTGTTCATCATGCTGATCAACTGGCTGCTCAATACCTTTTTGAAACGGGGGGAGAAACAGTGAGCCATTCCGCAAAACGCAAAGCAAAGGCGACCGTGCTGAAGGTGCTGGTTTACGGCAGCGCCTTCCTGACCGTGGCCGTTCTGGTGGCTCTGCTGGGCTACATCTTCGTGCGGGGCATCCCCAACATCACCTGGCAGCTGCTCTCCACCAAACCCAGTGTCATCAAGGACACCATCGGCATCCTGCCGAACCTGCTCAATACCCTGTACATCATTCTGCTGACCCTGATCATCGCTCTGCCTCTGGGCGTGGGCGCGGCGGTCTACCTGACCGAGTACGCCACCAGCAAGACCTTCATCAAGGTGGTGGAGTTCACCACCGAGACGCTGGCGGGCATCCCCAGCATCATCTACGGCCTGGTGGGCATGCTGGTGTTCGTGCAGATGCTGGGCTTTGGCTCCAGCCTTTTGTCCGGCAGCCTGACGCTGGTGATCATGATCCTGCCCACCATCATCCGCACCACCCAGGAAAGCCTGAAAACCGTGCCCGCCGGGTACCGGGAGGGCGCGCTGGGTCTGGGCGCCACCCGGTGGTACATGATCCGCACCATCGTGCTGCCCTCCTCCATCAGCGGCATCATCACCGGATGCATTCTGGCAGTGGGCCGCATCGTGGGCGAAAGCGCCGCCCTGCTGTTCACCGCGGGCAGCGCCACTATCATCGCCTCCAACATTTTTGAAGCCTACACCCGGGGCGGCGGTACCCTGTCCGTCGCGCTGTACATGTACGCCGCCGAGCGCGGTGAATTCGAGGTGGCCTTTGCCATCGCGGCCATTCTGCTGATTCTGGTATTCCTGATCAACATGGCCACCCGTCTGGTACAGGTCAAAATGAAGCAGAAGAAGTAAAGGAGCAGCCAACATGAGCGAAAACGCGATCCTGCAGGCAAAGGACCTGCATCTTTATTACGGCGAGACCGAGGCGCTGAAGGGCATCGACATCGCCATCCCTGAAAAGAAGATCACCGCCCTGATCGGTCCCTCCGGCTGCGGCAAGTCCACCTTCTTAAAGACCCTGAACCGGATGAACGATCTGGTTCCCAATGTGCGCATCACCGGCGAGGCTCTGTTCCACGGCAAGAACATTCTGGATAAGGACGTGGACGTGACCGACCTGCGCCGCCGCATCGGCATGGTGTTCCAGAAGCCCAATCCGTTCCCCATGAGCATCTACGACAACGTGGCCTACGGCCCCCGCCTGCACGGCAACCACAGCAAGAAGGAGCTGGACGAGCTGGTGGAGAAGAGCCTGCGCGGCGCCGCCATCTGGGACGAGGTGAAGGACCGGCTGAAGAAGAGCGCGCTGGGCCTTTCCGGCGGCCAGCAGCAGCGCCTGTGCATCGCCCGCGCGCTGGCGGTGCAGCCGGACGTGCTGCTGATGGATGAGCCCACCAGTGCTCTGGACCCGGGCAGCACCCTGCGCATCGAGGATCTGATGGACGAGCTGAAAAAGGATTACACGGTGGTCATTGTTACCCACAACATGCAGCAGGCTGCCCGTATTTCTGACCAGACCGCCTTCTTCCTGCTGGGCTCTCTGATCGAGTACGGCCCCACCAAGGAGCTGTTTGCCAACCCCAAGAACCCCAAGACGGAAGAATACATCACCGGTCGGTTCGGCTAAGGGAGGAATCTGAATATTATGATGACACGCATCAACTACAACAACGACCTGCAGGCGCTGTACGACGCGGTGAAGCAGATGGGCCTGACCATCGAGACTTCCATCGACCAGACCTGGAAGGCCCTGCAGAAGCTGGACATGAAAACCGCCCAGGCCATCATCGACGGCGACGAAGCCATCGACCAGATGGAACGCAACATCGAGAAAGCCTGCCTGGAGCTGGTGCTCACCCAGACCCCGGTGGCCGGTGACTGGCGGCGCATTGCCTCCATCATGCGCATGATCTCGGATCTGGAGCGCATTGCCGACCACTGCAGCGATATTTCCGAATACATCGTGCAGCTGGCGGCCAAGCCCGCCGTGGAGCTGCCCGCTCCCATGGAGAAGATGTTCTGCCTGATGAAGACCATGGTCAAGGAGACCGTGACCGCCTTCGTGGAGCTCAGCGAGGACAAGGCCCGCGCCGTGATCGGCCAGGACGATTTGCAGGACGACTACTTCCTGCAGGTGTGCGAGGAGCTGTGCGACCGGATGCAGAAGCACCCGGAGGAGGTGCGCCAGCGGGTGGATCAGCTGATGATCGCCAAGTATCTGGAGCGCATGAGCGATCATTCCACCAACCTGGCGGAGTGGGTGGTCTACATCGTGAGCGGCCAGCTGGTCAACAACTAAACCTTTTCGTTTTCTTCGCATATACACAAAACAGAAAAAGCCCCGGTGGATTCTGCCGGGGCTTTTTCTGTGTGTTTCCGATGAGAAGAAACGAAAAAGGGGCTGTTGCAAAATAGCCTAAAATGAAAAAAATGAGATAGACTTCCCCGAAAGGGTTGCCTATCT
>NZ_CAXSWZ010000056.1:0-6657 GCF_964241245.1 Allofournierella massiliensis | reverse complement strand
ACAAAAAATGAGATAGGCAACCCTTTCGGGGAAGTCTATCTCGTTTTTTTCATTTTAGGCTATTTTGCAACAGCCCCTTTTTGCGCGTGTGCTGTCCGGCTGGAAAATTTGACCGGAACTTTACAACCCCTTCACCCAAAAGCGATAGACCTGCCAACCCGACGGGTCTAAACTGAAACCAGAAGCAACCGGATAAAAGCAAGGGGGAAATGGAAAATGCGGAAAAAAGAACAACTGGACTGGATGATTGGCTCTCTGCGCACGCTGGCCGCACTGGTGGGTGTGCTGCTGCTGGCCTTTGGCGCGGCTCCCGGCGTGCTGGCTGCCGGAACCCAGCAGGCGGCGCAGGCCCCGGCTGTGGCAGGGCAGACCGGAACGGTGATCTGGGGTGTGGTCTTTGCACTGGCGGCTCTGGGCATCATCACTGCCGAGATCGCCCGCAAAAAGCACGATGCGAACCACAAAACCGAAGAGAGCTGAAACCGCGGGCAAAACAAAAACTCCCCCGGCCTCAATGAAAGGAAAACGGGGGAGTGTTAAGTGAAAAGTGAAGAATGAAGAGTAAATAAGGAAAAATCCCGGGCGCTTTCGCGTCCGGGATTTTTTGGTGAACCATCGGAGACTCGAACTCCGGACCCTCTGATTAAAAGTCAGATGCTCTACCGACTGAGCTAATGATTCACGCTGTTTACAGCTTATTTATTATATCAATCCGCCATCACTTTGTCAAGCGGTTTTTTCAAAAAAACAGCAGAGAAAGCCTTAAGGCTGTTTTTGACCCTGAAAGTGCCGCCAAAAATTACAAAGTGTTTACAAACGGCCAAAAAATGAGTATGATAAGAATAGCCCATCGTTTCAAGAACGAGCGGTTGGGGCGTGGGGATTCCGCTTTGATCTCCACGCTGAAGCCTGGGAAAAACTTTCAATGGGTTTGATTCACAAACTTTTTCCTGGGATTTTGGCGAAAGTGCGTAAAAATTCCCGTTTGCTTTACAACGATTCTGAGTGGGAGTAAAATGGAAAAAACGGGGGTGCAGCGCCCCCGGCGCGAGAAAAGGGCTTTCCGCATGGGTGCGCCCCGGCTGCGGCCTGTGCAAAAAATACACAGACAAATGGAGAGAATCACATGAAGCGATTGATGAGTGTCGTATTGGCTGTACTCATGGCGGCCAGCGTATTCACCGCCTGCGGCGGCAAGGGTGAGACCGCCAGTGGCGAAGGCGGGCAGGGAGCATCCAGCCCCGCGGCTACGCCGGAACCCACGCCGGAGCCCTATGAGGCCCAGGTTCTGACCGGCTACGAAAAGGACATTGACTATCCGGAAGGCGAGCGCATCACCGCCGTTATGGTGAATAATATTCAGGCATGCCGGCCCCAGCGCGGCCTTTCCGCGGCGGATATCCTGTTCGAGATCAAGGTAGAAGGCGGAATTACCCGCTTTATGGCGGTGTTCACCGACTATAACGATATTCCCGAGATCGGTCCCATCCGTTCCGCCCGCGACCAGTTCTTCCGTCTGGTTCTGCCCTGGCAGCCGCTGTATGTGCATGTGGGCCAGAGTGTGGTGCAGCGCCAGTACATCGAGGACTACAGCTATGAGGAGTGGGATCTGGAGGGCAACACTGCTGCCGGTCTGATCTATCGGGATAAAAACCGTTTGAACTGGGCGGGCAACACCGTGGCCACCGAGCACACTGCCTACACCAACGGCGAAAAGATCGCTGAGTACATTGAAAGCCAGAACATCGACGACCGCCGCAGCTACAATTCCACCTTCTTTGATTTTGTGGATTACCGTGACCCGGCCGTGATTCCCGCAGGCAATTTTGTGGAGGGCGATAACAACGCCGAGCGTGTGACCATCCGCCATTCCCAGAGCTACCGTACCCAGTTCGACTACGACGCCTCTCTTGGTCAGTACAAGATGGCTCAGTATTACTCCAGCCTGGGCAGCTACCGGGATACCATCGATGAAAACAACGATCAGCAGCTGATGTTCGACAATGTGATCGTGCTGTTCACCGATATCCACACCTATCCCGGCCACGAAGCCAAGGATCTGCAGTATGCCGAGTACAGCTGGGGCGGCGTTGGTTACTACTGCTACGGCGGCAAGATCGAGAAGATCCGCTGGGAGAAGGGTACCCCGCTGGACACTCTGCGTCTGGTAACCTTTGATACCCAGGAGCCCTTCGAAATCAACTGCGGCAAGAGCTATGTGACCGTGGTGGATATCGACGAGGCCGAGAGCTTCAAGTGGGAGCCTCTGGCCACCGCGCAGGACACTCAGGAAGCACCCACCAGCGAAACCTTCGTGGAAAACGAGGATTGATCATAGTTTGATCCAGGGCCTGTCTGCCAAAAATGGACAGGCCCTGTTTTACACTCCAGCAAAGCATAACATAAGGGGAAGGGGAAACACACAGATGAGAGTATTTTACAAAGCGGCGGCGCTGGCACTGAGCCTGGCGCTGCTGGCCGGCTGCGGCAAAGGGGCGGATTCCTCCCAGGCACAGGCCTCTGCGTCCAGCCAGGCGGCCTCTTCGCAGGCGGAGCAGCAGGTGCCGGAGCTGCCGCAGGCGGAAAACGATATGCCCATGCCTGCCGAGGGCATCAGTGCGCTCACCGGTCGTGAGACCGAGTATTACGGCCAGCGCCCGGTGGCTGTGATGCTCTACAACGACAAGGCGGCCTGGCCCCAGTGGGGCATCGGCGATACCGAACTGCTGATCGAGGCAAACACCGAAGGGCAGGGCGGCTGGCTGATGGCCGTGTACGACGGCGTGGATGCGCTGCAGAAGGTGGGCCCGGTGGGCCAGGGGCGGGACCTGTTTTTGCAGATGGTCATGCCTCTGCAGGCCATTCCCATGTATGTGGGCAGCGATGCCTACACCTCCAATCTGGTGAACTATTACGGATACCAGCCGCTGGACGGCATCTACACCGGAACCAGTGCCTTTGATCTGGATACCGAGCGTGCAAAGCTCTATCTGGAGCAGTACAGCTGGTACACCACCAGCAGTCTGGTACCCGGTGCGCTGGGGCTGTATGGTCAGAGCAGCGAGGGAAAACCAAACAGCTTCTTCCAGTTTGCCGAGGGCAGCGTTCCCCAGAACAGCCAGGGCTATGAGCTGGCCATTACCTACGGCAGCGAGCGCACTGCCCGTCTGGTCTACAACCCGGATGATCAGCGCTACTATCTGCGGGAAGGCGATACCCCCCAGACCGACGCCAACCGCCCGGAGGACAGTGAGGTTCGCTTCTCCAATGTGATCCTGCTTATGGCTTCCAGCGGCATGAAGGACAACGGCGTGACCCGCCAGTACGATCTGAGCGGCGGCGAAGGGCTGTATCTGAGCGGCGGCGGGGTACAGACCATTCGTTGGGAAAAGGGCGACGCCATGGCCCCGCTGAAGCTGTATGACCAGAATGGCAGCATGCTGAATGTGCAGCCCGGCCGCACCTATCTGGGCATTTATGGCGGCTTTGCGGGCCAGAGCCTGAAGCTGCTGGATGTCTCGGGCGCGGAGCAGGCGTTGCCTTCCGCTCCCGCACCACTGCCCACCGCAGTGCCCACGCCCAGCCCGGAGCCTACGCCGGAGCCCACACCGGAGCCGGTACCCACCGAGGCTCCTGTGCCGGAATCCCAGCCGGTGGCGGAAAGCGTTCCTGCTTCCCAGCCGGTGACAGAAAGCGTTCCGGCCTCGCAGCCGCAGGGCTGATCAAGCGCCAGGCGCATTTTTGCCGGATGGGCCGTGCAGGCGAAAAAAGCAAAAAGAGCATCTGCAGAACATGCAGATGCTCTTTTTTGTGTTGTCCGGCAGGATGAGAGGAATGCCCCGGCTGTGGAAGAGGTTTGTGCGGTTTTTCCATGGTGCAAATTTTGGGGCAGCGGTATAATAAAATGGTTGCGATAAAAAAGGGGGGATTGGGTCCATGGGGACCGTTTTCGTAAAATCTGTTTCGTTTCTGTTTATCATTCTGCTGGGGGTTGCGTTTCGCAGCCTCGGAATTTTCGGAGAAAAGGATCATAAAATAATCAGCAGCATTGTGCTCAAAATCACCCTGCCCGCTGCGGTGATCAGCAGCACCGCCAATATGGACTGGCAGCCGAAGCTGCTTTTGATTCCGTTGCTGGCTCTGGCAGTGAGCTGGGGGATGATCGGCCTGGGCTTGCTGCTGAGCCGGGGACGTTCGGCAGGCGAGCGGGCGCTATATATGCTCAACCTGCCCAGCTGGAACATTGGCGCGTTCGCGCTGCCGTTTCTTCAGAGCTTTCTGGGGGCACAGGCGGTGATGGCAGCCTGCCTGTTTGATGTGGGCAATTCCATCATGTGCACCGGCGGCAGCTATGCACTGGTCTCGGTGGTATGCGGCGGGGAAAGGCCGGATCTGAAAAGCGTGGGCAAAAAGCTGATCACTTCGGTTCCGTTTGTCACCTATCTTACCATGCTGGCGCTGGTGATGCTGCGAATTACGGTGCCGCAGGGCCTGCTGGATTTTATCAACCCGATTTCCGTGGCAAATCCTTTTCTGGCCATGCTCATGATCGGAGCCATGTTCCGGGTCGAGGCAAAGCCGGAATATATCTGGAGTGCGGGGAAGGTGCTGTGCATCCGTCTGGCTGTGGCGCTGATTCTTGCGGCGGGGATCCTTGCATTGGCTCCCTTTTCGCTGGAAATGCGCCGGGGACTGGCCGTGCTGGTCTTTGCGCCCATCTCGGTAATCGCCCCCGCATTCACCGAGCAGTGCGGCGGCAACGGCGGCCTTGCCAGCTTTATCAATTCCCTGTCCATCCTGCTGGGCGTAGCAGGCATGCTGGCAGCGCTGTTTGCGCTGGGCGTGATGTAAAAAAGAAAGCAAAACCCAAAAGCAGCCCCGGAACAAAGCTCCGGGGCTGCTTTTCCGATTGCGGTTGGGAAAATCAGGCTTCGTCATCCAGATAGCCGAAGGGTACAATGTCCACTGCTTCCACAATACCATCCCGCATCCAGAGAGCCGCGTCGGTGCGCAGGGTGTAACCCGCTCCGGGGTCGGCCATCCAGTCCTCGGGTTTGTGCCGGGGCAGGGCCTTCTGGGCCAGCATGCTCATGATCACGCCGCCGTGGGTCACGCAGACGGCCTCCTCGGTGCCGGAGCGGATCAGGTATTCGAACAGCTTCATCAGAGTTTCGCCGCAGCGCTGATGGAACTGGGCCGTAGGCTCCGCGCCCTGGGGCGTAAAGCCGGAGGTGGGGTCCATCCAGCGGGCGAACTCCGGTTCGTGCACCAGTTCATTCACCTTGCGGCCCTCAAATACACCGAAGCCGGCCTCCCGCAGCTGATCGATGGCCAGCTTTCGGGCGGTGGGGAAAAGAATGTCCGCGGTCTGGGTGGCTCGCAGCAGAGGCGAGGTGAACACCAGCGAAGGCTGGGGATATTCAAAGCGGCTGCGCAGCTCCTCCAGCTGGGCGCGGCCTTCGTCGCACAGGGGCAGGTCGGTGCCGCCGCCCACATACAGCCCGTCCAGATTGCCCCGGGTCAGCCCGTGGCGGATCAGGTGCAGGGTAAAGGTTTTCAAAAAAATCCCTCCTGAAAACAGATCAAAAGATTACAAAATAGTAACATAATACTAAATGGAAAATTCTTGAAACACAATATTTAGAAAAGAATTCCTGCTTATTATCATACATCTAGGTGACAAAGTCAATATTTAGGCAAAACCTACGAAAAAACAAAAAGAAAATTGGCGAAATTTGTATTTACAAAGCGTTTTGGTTGTTTTATAATTTACGATACGTAATTGTCTCCGCGGGTGGCCTGTGCCCGATGCGGACAGGACGGACTTGCGGAACGAAGAGGTAGAGAGTGCATGACGACTGAATTTAACCGGATCATTACCCTGCTGCGCAAAGAGCGGGGCATCACCCAGAAGCAGGCGGCTGCGGATCTGGGTGTATCCCAGGCGCTGCTGTCCCACTATGAGAAGGGCATTCGCGAATGCGGTCTGGATTTTGTGGTGCGCGTGGCGGAGTATTATGATGTGTCCTGCGATTATCTGCTGGGCCGCAGCCCGGACCGCAACGGCCTGACCCTGCGGGTGGAGGATATTCCCAACCCGGATTCTGCGCGGGACAGCATCTATCGCGGCAGCACCCTGCCCACCATGAACAAAAAGCTGATCTCCAACAGCCTGAACATCCTGTACGACAAGCTGGGCGCCAGCCAGAACAGCGATCTGATCAGCGAGGTGAGCGGCTATCTGAGCGTGGCGGTTTATAAGATGTTCCGCCTGCTCTATTCCTCCAATGCCAAAAATGCCAGCAGCCTGTTCAGTGTGAGCAACGGCCGGTGGAGCGGATATTCCTCCGCTGCCATGGACACTGCCGAAGCCAATGTGGCTGCCATTCTGGCCGGCGAAGAGGTGGGCAGCAGCGCCCCCATGAAGGATACCAGCTGCTTTGCCATGACCAGCCAGAGCCTGGAGCAGGATTACCGCCTGTATTCCGGCAGCCTGATGATGCTGATCAAAAACAGCGAAAAGCGCATCGACAAGCAGAAATAATCCAAAAGAAAAGACCGGAACCACCAGGGTTCCGGTCTCAGCTTGTAGAAAAACCTGCTGTGACAATCAAGCCAGAGCAGTTTTTTTGCATGAAAAGTAAAAGAACAGAGAAA
>NZ_CAXSWZ010000055.1:0-6810 GCF_964241245.1 Allofournierella massiliensis | reverse complement strand
GAGGGATTCCGCCGTAGTTGGCATTGTAGGAAAATCCAAAAGTTTAGATTTTCCCACAATGCTTATCTTTTGGTCTTTGGTTCGGAATAGTGTAGTGCTGGCGGTCTATCTCTTGTTTTCGGTTGCTTGCTTCCTTACCGTACATGAGCATTGGAGGCAGGGTTGTCCTGGCCATAACCTTCCAGGAGGTTGATGCCGCCCCACACGCACAGGCCGCCGCCCAGGGCAATCACCAGAGTCTGCAACACGTCAATAGCGTTAGTGAAAAAATCCATAAATCATATTTCCTTTCTTCGGTGTAGAATTGTTATTGAAGGTCCATTGCTGTCAATTCGTACATCTCGAAAGGCTCATCCGGCTTTACGATGGCCGGTTTGCGTTTCATGTACCGTTCCATATCAAAGAGGTATTTCTTGTCGGCGTCGGCGGTGTACTTGTAGTTGGGGTGCTTCGTCAGGTCGTACTTGTCCGAGAGGAATGGACGCACGCCCCGCAGCATGAAGATACACTTGCCTCCGTCCATTACCGCCAATTCGTCCTGGGTCATCAACTCTTTGCCACAATGTCAAGTGACGAATTCAAAAACAGGTAAAAAAATATCCCTCCTCGATTAAGAGGAGGGAGTAGCTGATTATGAATAGTTTAGATTTCCGTTATATTAAGATAAGTGTATAAATAATACAACTTATCAATTAGAGTATCGTATAATTTTTTGTATTCGTCAAAGGAAGATAGACCGAATGCGGCGACAATGTTATTTTGGCATTTGTCAATTTCGCTTTGCGAGATAAGGTGTGCAAAGCAAACTCGCAAATCGTTTAAATAGAATAAAGGTGATATAATTTCTTTGGCGGCATCGCCAGCAGAGATTGATATAATAGCTTGCAATAATTTTCTCGTTTTTAGATCTTTGATATTTTTCGGAATCGGGTTTACTAATTGCATACATAGTTTTCTTAATTCATCGCAATCAATTCCTTCGTTCAAGACACCATCTAAAACGATAATATTTTCTTCAATTTCCCTTTTTGAATAATTTATAGGTTTCTCAATAGAGTTGCCTTTGGCTTCGACCTCTTCTTCAAGATGAAATAATTTTACGCCATATTTTTTCTCCATCTTCTTGAAAAAAGCGTTTCGCAAAGAAATAATCCTTTTTTCCTTAATGGGATCACTAAATACGCAATTAAGTTGTGCTTGGTAAAACTCCGTATGCACAAGGCAGTGGTCTGACTCTATATTATAAGATTTCAACCAATAGATTGCCCTATCATCTTTTTCAATCTGGTCTAAGTCTCCTAAAAATATAATCACTTTATTGTTTTTATTAATTCCAAAAACAATATTCCACTCATATTTCCATCCGTTTTTTCCTAATTTCGCAATAGATCCATAGGTTTCAGAAAAAAAGTCCAACTCATACTCATCATCCGTAAAAAAGGCATTTAGTACTTTCCTGTCAAAATATACCGGGCAAGAAAATCCTTTTGGATGCGTTGGGTCCAAATCTACGCCAAGCCCCGGAATACTCAGGTCTCTTGAATCATACTTGAAGTCTGCCTCTTCTGCGTATGAGAATCTAACATCATTACGTCTTGTCAGTATACCATGAGTTTTTCCATTCTCTTGCATTTTGAAATACGCATAATAAGCATCTTGCGGTATAGAAGGACATAGCTGAATATACCCGCATCCTTCGCAAAGCATAATAGGACACTCGTTAATTTCTATTTTATATTCTCCAATTGTAATAGTAACTTTATCAATTTGCATCTCAAGGTATTCGCCGCAATCACACTCTGTTGTGTTAAGTTTAATCATAGTATTACGGTCATTAAACATTTCCTCAAACTGTTGAATCGATTCAAAGTGAAGTTCCATTTCATTTAATCTGCCTTTCTTTTTCCAAAGTCAATATTTCCATTATAATGTGAAACACCCCTTCTCAACTGAAAAGGGGTGTTAAATTCATTCCTCTATAAATGCGATTTCCCCCACAAAATTATAAACAATCCTGACTTCTTGTACCTTCTGACCATCAACCTTCTTGACTTCTCCCACCAGAATTCGGCTGATCAGGCGGTTCAGTACCGTTTCATCCAGCTCCTGAATGGTGGCATACTGCCGAATCTCCCGGATAAAGGTACGGACTTCACTTTCCTGAGCATCGGACTGCTGAAGCATTCGCATCAGTTCCTGCAACCGGCGCTGATTTTCTTCCTGTTCCTGCTCCATAGCGGCGGTCAACTTCATAAAACGCTGCTCAGAAAGCACACCCTTGGCCTTGTCCGTGTAAAGGCTCACAAACATATCGTCAATTTCCCGGTTTCTTGCTTCCAGGCGTTCACGCTCTTTCTGCATCTCGGAAGCATCCGCCATATATCGGCGCTCCATCCGGTTGCTCAACCGCTGATAAAAGGCATCTGCATCTTTGAGCGCCGTCGCTGCCAATTCCTGAATGTCCTTCAGGACAAGATTATACAAATCCCTGGCTTCGATTTTGTGACTGGTGCAGGCGCTTTTGCCCAGCCGGTTGTAGGTCTGGCAGATATAATATGCCTTATCAATCGGCTCTCGCCGCTCGCCCGTAAAGCGATTTTTCCCGGTTCTGCCGACCTTTTCATACCGCACCTGCATGGATTTCCCACAGGTGGCGCAGTAGATAATGCCGTGGAACAAGTTGTAGAAAGGGCAAGCATTTCCTTTCATAATAGGTGGCCTGCGATCCACGATTGCCTGTACTTGTTCCCATTCCTCCGGTGTCACAATCGCTTCATGACAGCCCTCAATGATTTCCCAATCCTCACGGGGAATGATGTCATAGGTGTTGGAACGAATCCCTTTCTGGTGTGTCCGGCAAACCAGATGAGCACCCTTATAAAAGGGGTTACGCAGGATATGGCTGATTCTTGCGCCGCCCCACGCATAGTAGTTGACATCGCAGGCGGTATTTCCTTTTACTCTTGTGATAGGAACCTTGTCCTCCATCAGCTGCTTGGCAATCCGCATACAGCCCCAGCCATCCAGTGCCAGGTCATAGATTTTGCGAATCACCGGCGCAGTTTCCGGGTCAAGGATCAAATGCCCCCGATCCTCCGGGTCGCGCATCAGCCCCAGGGGAGGCTGTCCACCGCAGAACTTCCCCTGTCGGGAACGGGTCATACGCCCCGCCAGCACTTTCTTGGAAATATCCCGGCTATACATATCATTCAGGATATTCTTGAAGGGCGTGATGTCCATTTCCTGACGGGTCAAACTGTCCACGCCATCCGTAATGGCAATATAGCGGACATTGTGTTTAGGGAAGAAGATTTCAATATAACTGCCGGCTTCGATATAATTTCTTCCCAGTCTGGACAGGTCTTTGGTAATGACACAACCGATTTTATCGGCCTCAATATCGGCAATCATCCGCTGAAAAGCCGGACGATTGAAATTGCGACCTGTGTAACCATCGTCCACATAATACTCATACTGGAACATCCCGTTTTTCTCGGCAAAGTCCCGAAGCATGATTTTTTGATTGCTGATACTCATACTCTCGTTATCGCCGCCATCGTCCAGAGAAATGCGGCAATAGAGGGCTGTGATTTTCTGATTGACTTGTTTTTTCCTGCTCATAGCAATCTCCTTCTATGAACAGGGACACGATATACATATTATACCATGCCCCTGTTTTTCCTTCAACCAATTCCCTCAGCTTGCCTTGCGTTCCAGCCATTCTTCAAAGTGTTCGCAAGTTTGCCGTTCAATGAGCTGTTCAAAGGCTTCCTGCATGGTTTTATCACCTGAAAACTCCCGTATCACGATAAACTTCACTTTTTTGCTCAGCTTGTTTTCTTGCTTTTGGGTTTTCTCCATAGGCTACCTCCATAGATCAGAAAAGCCAGACAAAGGATGCCAGCAACAAAGTCCGGCAACGAACTCCGAAAAACCTGCAACCTATCGTCTGGCCATCGTTTCTTACTTTTCAAATTTTCTTGTGAAATCTCGTTGCTTTCGTTGTCAGAAAACAGATGCACACCAAAAAGCCTTGCTTAATGGGCATTTATCGTGTCCATACCCCCGTTTTTGTAGCAACAAAGTCAGCAACCAGCCGACAATCAACTGGGCAACAAGCCCTGTAAATCAGGCAATCCACTCCTTTGGCAGCTCCAGCTGACGGACTTCTTCCTCGCTCAGCTCCACAAATCCACCTTTGTTGTCGGGCGGTTCGTTGCCGGAAATCTCCCGTTCCCAGCCACGCTGCCGCCCATATCCAGCAAACATCCGGGGATTAGAGAAGGGCTTCCAGCCAATTACCACAGTGTTCATGATCTCGTTGATGTTGTGCAGCTGCCAGCGCTTCGGCTCCTCAAAGGCGTGTCCTAACGCTTCTTTGAACAGCTGCTTGGAGCAGACTACATTGCCGGTGTAGTGTTCCAGAAAACCCTGAATCTGTCCGGCCTCAGTATCCTCCGGCATGAAGTCCTTCTGAACCTCCACCAGCTGCCGCTGAATCTCCTTTGAAAACTTCATGGAATACTCGCCGCTGCGGTAAATGGTCATAGCCTCCGCCCATACCTGCAACAGATATTCTCTGGAAGCGGCTTCGTCCTCTAGAATGTGAACATCCGCTTTCTCCGGGTCAATCATCACCGGCAGGAACCGGCGATTTCCGGCCCGGTCAAGGGGTAGGAAATCCAGCGTGTTGGAGGAACCGCCGAACACACACTGCCGCAAACGGTCTTTGGGCTGGGCCTCATAGGGGGTGCGGTAGGTTTCTTTTTGGCGGCTGATAAAAGAGCGGATCTCCTCGATGCTCTTGGCGTTACTGGTGGCCAGCATCTCCGACATCTCGATGATCCAGTGGCCTTGCAACTTGGCAAACACCTTATCATCATCCAGCTTTTTCAGGTCGTCGGAGAACCACTCATCCTGTATAGCCAGGAATCGAAAGAAGGTGGACTTTCCGGCTCCTTGGCCGCCCACCAGACAGAGCAGCTCCTCATACTTGGAACCAGGATGGAACACCCGGCGGATGGCTCCCAACAGAAAGTGTTTGAGCATTTCTTCCACATAGTTGCCCTCATCCGCCCCCAGAAAGTGATGCAGGCAAGAGCGTATCCGGGGTATGCCGTCCCAAACCAAGCCATTCAACACATCCTGAATGGGGTGATAGCAATTTTCGTTTGCTACGATAGAGAGCGCCGCCATTAGCTTCTTTTCACTGGTCAAACCATAGTTCTGCTCAAAGTAAAGGAGCAGATATTTGACATCGGTATCAGTCAAGGCGCTGGTGTTTCTACGCCAGCCCAAATCTCGCACAATGTCCACACGGTCGGTCAGCAGATTCAGCAGGATTGCGCCCCGCAAAAGCGGATCTTGGCAAAGCACCGTGCGGCAATTTCCAATGGTGTTGGCCGGTTGTCCTTTTTCCGTCGTGGAAAGGCTTTCCCGTACTTCAGCAACGGTCAATTCCTCACTTTCGGCCTGCTGGGTTGCAGGCACTAAACTCTGAGTTTCGCTGTTCAATGTTTCTCACCTCCTCAAGGGAAAAGCATCTGATTTGTATGCAAAATCAGATACCTTACCGCTCCATATCCTGTTTTCGCTGCTGTTGCTTTTTCCGGTTTGCTTCCCGCTGTGCGCTGTCCTGTTTGGATTTATTCAGAAAAGCAAGAATGGATTCTTTTGCCTTTTCCTGAATCTGCTGTTTGCCAGCCTGCTTGACCTCCGGCTGCATCAGCTTCTTCTGGATTTTTGTCAGCGCAGACTGCATGGCATTTTTGATTTTGGAGATTACTCCATCCAGCCGGGCAGCGGCATACTCACGCTCTTTTTGCGGTGCTTTCCGTTCCGGCGATAGTACCCAGTTTTTCGTTTCTTCCACCAACCGGAGGTCCTCCTTGTGGGTCTCCTGCCGAACGGTGTCAGTGACAACTTCCACCGCCTTGTCATAGGCAATATCCGAAACTTCCTCCACCAGTGTTTCCACATCCTCGATTTTCAGGGTCAGCTCCTCCAGCTTTTGTTCCTGAGCCGCCAGCTGCTCCTTTTGCTTCATCAGAATGTAGTCCTGCTTTTCCAGATACGCCCGCCCGCCATAGGACGGCTCCTGCTCCAGATGAACCCCATGTTTGAGGCTGATGTCAAAGAGCATCGTCCGGCATACTGCATCAAAAGTCTGTTTTCGGTTGTTGTGTTTGCCCTTGGGTTTACTCGGATCAGGCAATTCAAAGCCCAGTTCCTCCAGCGCCTTTTCCTGCTGGGGGCACAACTCCCCATACCGGTTTTTGCAGTCAAACACATGGCGCTCGTGGATGTGAGGCGTACCCTCATCCAGATGCAGCGCCCAGTCCAGAATGTGGATATGGGAACCAAAGCGCCGTTCAAACTCCTCGTAAAATTCGCTGACAATGAGTGCCAGAGTACCCGCTGGAACGGATTCTTCCATGGTGCCGATCTGGTAAATGCTTTCCTCTGGGCAGGTCTTGTTGTTTTTCAAAAGATCTTCTACCGTGCGGTTGCGCTCAGTGTGCCGGGTTTTCTCGTTTCGGGCATTCTGGTCATCTACATGGTCGGAGTAATGCTCGTAGTAATACATCCGCTCAATTTCTTCAAAGCTGAAATCTGGCTGTTCCGGGTTCTCCCGAAGTTCTGGGGTAGTGAAACCACGGTAGCAGTCCCAGTACACATTTTTTCTGGCTCGCTGGGCATCAATGTGTTCGCTGTTCTCCATATCAAACCGGCGGTCATTGTGCCGGGGATTATAGGTGCCATGCTTACCGGAGCGTCCGTTGTGCCGTGTCAGTTTCAATTTTCATCCCT
>NZ_CAXSWZ010000054.1:0-6894 GCF_964241245.1 Allofournierella massiliensis | reverse complement strand
CACACCATTATACCGCATTCCCTTTCCTTATACGAGAAAAAGACCACCGATAGGTGGCCTTTTTCGACAGGCTGAAACGGCTCTCTGACCGCATTGTCAGAGAGCCGTTTTTCTTGTGGAGTCAAGTGAGTCAGGAGTCGCTGCATACATGGATTACCACATTGCCGGCATGGTCCACGTCAGCGGCGGTGCGAATGGCGGTTTCCAACTGGTCCAGCGGAAACTCGTGAGTGATGATGGATTCCAGATCCCAGCGGCCACAGGTCATGATATGCTGAACATCCCATACATCCTGCGGCATGTATCCACCGGAGCCGATGATGCTCTGTTGGGCGTAGGTCATGTGAAGCAGATCGATGGTGCGCGGCGCATTGTTTACCCCCACACTCACAAAACGGCTTTCGATCTTGCCCGAGCGGAGAAAATCCTCCAGAATGGACGGAGCTCCCGCCGCGTCCAGCCAGCAGTCGATGTTTGCGGTTTGTCCGGACAGCGAGGGCGCAGTGCCGAAATAATCCAGTGCACGGGCCCTGAAATCCTCCCGTGCGGGATTGCATACGGCAAAGCCCAGTCTTTTGGCAAGATTCAGTCGGAAGTCCGAAAAATCGCAGAGCATGACCCGGGCCATCCCAAAATAGGAGAAGGCAGCGGCTGCTGCAATGCCAATGGTGCCGCAGCCGAATACCACTGCAAACTGGCCGGAAAGGTAGCGGCCTTCACCGGCGGGAATCATGCCGCGTCTGGCCGCCCGACAACCCACGGTGAAGGGTTCAATCAGGCTTGCCAGCCGGTCGGAAATGCGCTCGTCCACCGGATAAAGGCTCACATTGCGCCGGGCCTGTGGTACGAGAATGTATTCGGAAAATCCACCCAGCGTTCCCGCACGGGACGGATCATTCTTTGCACACAGCGGGTAGGGGTATACCCGTTCCCCGATGGTGAAATCTGTGACCAGATTTCCGATTTTGACCACTCGGGAAACCGTTTCGTGGCCAAATTCACCGCCCACAGTCACTTTATGTCCGGTACCGGGTCCGCCGAAAAAGACGGCGGTGTCGGTACCGCAGACACTGGAGTAAATGTTTTGGATCAACACATCCCGCTCTCCTATCTCGGGGAGGGGAAGCTCTTTCAGTTGGATCTGTTCTTTTCCTTCGTAGATTGCTGCTTTCATGGTGTTCCTCTCTGTGTGCCGGGCCGGGCCACACACTGCTGCATGATGGCGCAGATTTTCTGAATGGAGTCCGCGCAGTCGTTTTGAAGCCACTGGTCTACAATGGCCATCAGGCCGTGGATGTAAAAGGTCATCAGGTATTCCCGGTTTTCCTCCGGAACATGGAATTGCTCCAGAATGGGGGAAAACACATGGCGGAACATCCGCTGGTATACCTTGTCCAGCCGCAGAACGGCGGATTGCTCCATGGCAGTGCAAAACAGCCGTTTGTTATGTGCGATATAGCTCAGATAGGGCTCCAGATATTCCGGCGTGACGAAATAGGCCCGCCCGGCGGAAAGCGGCGTATTGCTGGCTGCAAAGGGTTCGGTGCGCTGGCGCATGTGGTCCAGAAAGCGTTCGGTCATATACTGCACACTCTCGGCCAACAGATCGCCGATGGTCTCGTAATGCAGATAAAAGGTGGATCGGTTTACCCCGGCCTGCTGGCAGATTTCTTTAACGGTGATGTAAGGCAGGTCCTTCTTTTCTAGCAGAGCCAGAAGGGCTTCGTCCATTCGGGCTGCGGTGCTGAAATATTTGCTTTCCGCTTTATTCAAGAAATTGTATCTCCTTTGCCTGCGGGCGAGGCCCGGCTGTTTTGGTTTATGCTTCGCTTATCTCTTTTGCCAATTCCATAATTTCGAAGGCATATTTCTGCTTGCCTTTGGCCAGCAGACGTCTGTAAAGTGGGTAGTTAAGGCCCATTCCGACCAGCCCGGCAAGACCGATCAGCACGCCCAGCACAAACATGGCGGTGCTGCCGCTGCCGATGATCCGCATGGAAAGGCACATGCCCACGCCGGTGATCAGGGCGGCGACGATGCCTAGAGAATAAGTGAAAACGGTTGCGGGCAGTTTGGCCCGGGCATCCAGTTTGCGCAGAGCAATCACCTTGGAGTGATTTTTCGGCGCGTATTCGTTTGCCAGTTGTTCTGCGTAAATTTTGTCGGTATTCATAGCACATTGGCCTCCTTTGTTTTATTGTACCAGCCCTGCGCAAAAGGCGGAACAACACGAACCAGCTGCCGTGTTGGGCAGTGGGGGAAATAAAAATACCGCAGAGGAAACCCTCTGCGGTATCTGGTCGGAGTGACGGGACTTGAACCCACGGCTTCCTGGTCCCGAACCAGGCGCGCTACCAGCTGCGCTACACCCCGATGTAAAAAATAGCAGCAGCGTGCGGGCTGCTGCTATTTCTGGTTGGAGAAGAAGGATTCGAACCCTCACAAACAGAGTCAGAGTCTGTCGTGCTACCCTTACACAATTCTCCAATATTTCTGCTCT
This sequence comes from Allofournierella massiliensis, assembly GCF_964241245.1. Lineage (NCBI taxonomy): Bacteria > Bacillati > Bacillota > Clostridia > Eubacteriales > Oscillospiraceae > Allofournierella > Allofournierella massiliensis. The sequence goes on along the minus strand of NZ_CAXSWZ010000054.1, from coordinate 4,394 downwards.
CTTGGGCCGTGCCCTGAGTGCTTTATTATTATACCGTTGGCTTTTGTAAATGTCAACCCTTTTTTTGAAAAAATGAAAAAGAAAATCGGTGCGGGCCCAAACGAAGGCTTTTGGGCCCGCACCGGGAATTTTTCAGATGGGATAATATACGATCAGCCGGGATTCTTATCCAGATAATCCGCCGCGCTCAGCCCGGCGATCAGGCCTTCGCCCACCGCCTTGGCCACCTGCAAAGGAGCACCGGTCACATCGCCAGCTGCAAATACGCCGGGCAGGTTGGTGGCCATGGAACGATCCACCGGAACCGAGCCGTTCTCAATGGCCAGACCGGGCAGCAGGGTGTCCGGCGCGATGGCGCTGCGCAGGATGAACACACCGTCGAAAGCCTCCTGCTTGGGGCCGATCTGTGCCCACTGCACCACATCGCCGCCACCGACAGCCTTCAGGTTACCGGGAATGAAACGCACGCTCTCCCGCAGCTCCGGCGGCTGCTTGGCGGCAACAAAGCTTACCTGACAGCCGATGGAATCCAGAAAGTTTGCCTCGTGGGCCGCCTCTGGGGAAAGCCCCCAGACCAGCAGCTTTTTGCCCCGGTAGAGCATGCCGTCACAGGTGGCGCAATAGGAAACGCCACGGCCCAGAAATTCCGCCTCGCCTGGCACCGGCTTGGCCCGTGCAATGCCGCAGGCCAGAACGATGGTGCGGCTCTCCAGAATCTCGCCGTTGAAGTTGATCATGAAGCCATTGCCCATGGGCAGAATATTGGCCACACGGCCGGGCAGGGCCTGAATGCCCATGGCTGCTGCATGGGCGGAGAACTGGCGCAGCATTTCCTCGCCGGTTACGCCGGGCATGCCCAGATAATTGTCCACCTGTTCAGCCTTTGCCAGAAAGCCGGGTGCAGCGCCCAGAACCTGAACAGTCTTGCCCCGCTGGTGCAGATTGATGGCTGCCGAAAGCCCGGCGGGCCCGCCGCCGATCACGGCACAGTCAAATCGATCCATGAAGATCCTCCCTTGTGTGTAAACCGCCGTATCCGGTCAGGCCGGAAATGGCCCGGCGGCGGGAAAGCGGTGATGTTTTTCTTTATTATACCCGATTTCACACAAAGAGAAAAGGAATCTGGTCACAGACTCAGCTCAGGGTGGGTGCGCATATTTTTGGCGGGTGGCTGCTCCGCCCCGCAAATGCCGTTCCGCCTTGTTCCGTTCCAGCACCGTCTGCGCCCGGCGAAACAACTCCGGGTCCAGATGGCGCAAACGGGAGGTTACGTCCTTGTGAACGGTACTTTTTGAGATGCCGAAGCGGTTGGCTGCGGCACGCACAGTGGCGCCGGTGCAGGCAATGTATTCGCCCAGCAGCACGGCTCGCTCCTCCGGGTTGCCTTTCATAACTGCGCATTCCCCCACACATGAGTTTTATTTCATGTGTATGCGCGCCGCAAACCGGCTATGCGGGCGAAAAAATCCCCCGAGGGAGGTTTCTCCTTCGGGGGATTTGAAAGCTGTTTATTCCGGCTTGATCGGGCGCAGCATGCGGGTGGCATTCAGCACGGCCAGCACCATCACACCCACGTCCGCGAACACTGCCCACCACATGTTGGCGATGCCCACTGCGCCCAGAATCAGGCACAGGAACTTCACCGCCAGCGCGAACACAATGTTCTGGTACACAATGCGCCGGCACTTACGGGCAATGCGCAGGGCCAGCGGCAGTTTGGCGGGATCATCGTCCATCAGCACCACGTCCGCCGCTTCGATGGCTGCATCAGAACCCAGGCTGCCCATGGCGATGCCCACATCCGCCCGACGCAGCACCGGAGCGTCGTTGATGCCGTCGCCCACGAAGGCCAGCGTGGTATTGGGAGCCTTGGTGTTCAGCAGCTGCTCCAGCTTTTCCACCTTGTCACCGGGCAGCAGCTGGGCATGGTAATCGTCCAGCCCGAGGCGCCGGACCACCTGATGGGCGGCGGCTTCGGCATCGCCGGTGAGCATCACGGTGCGGATGCCCTGTCGCTTCAGGCTCTGGATGGCCTGAGCAGAGGTAGGCTTTTCCACGTCGCTGATCTGCAAAAAGCCTGCATAAGCTCCGTCGATGGCCAGATACACCACCGTTGCGCCCTCGGCGGGCTGGTTGCTTTGGGGGATCTGCACGCCCAGCTGCTCCATCAGGCGGGCGTTGCCCGCGGCCACCGGCACATCGTCCACCTGGGCGGTCAGGCCGTGACCGGCTTCCTCGTGTACCTGCCGGGTACGGCTGGAATCCACCGGCTTTCCCCAGGCGGCACGCAGACTCTGAGCGATGGGATGGCTGGACCAGCTTTCGGCAAGAGCAGCGGTTTCCAGCAGCGCTTCTTCCGTGAAACCCTCGGCAGGGAATACACCAGTCACCTGGAATACGCCCTGGGTCAGGGTACCGGTTTTGTCGAACACGATGGTTTTTACCTGCGCCAGAGCCTCCAGATAGTTGCCGCCCTTGATCAGAATACCGCTGCGGGAAGCACCGCCAATACCGCCGAAAAAGGTGAGCGGGATGCTGATGACCAGTGCGCAGGGGCAGCTGATGACCAGGAAAGTGAGCGCACGGCTTACCCAGACGCCCCACTGACCGGTGAACAGGCTGGGCAGAATGGCCAGCGCCGCCGCGCCGATGCAGACGGCGGGGGTGTAGTAGCGGGCGAATTTGGTGATGAAGTTTTCCGCCTTGGCTTTTTTCAGGCTGGAGTTTTCCACCAGCTCCAGAATGCGGGCCACGGTGGACTGACCGAAGGGCTTGGATACCTTTACCCGCAACACTTCATCCTGATTCACGCAGCCGGAGATCACGTCGTCGCCGGGGCTTACCCGGCGGGGGCGGCTTTCGCCGGTGAGGGCGCTGGTATTGATGGTGCCGCTGCCCTCCAGCACAACGCCGTCCAGAGGAATTTTCTCACCGGGTCGGATCAGGATCACGTCGCCTACGGCTACGATATCCGGATCCACCTGCTGCACGCCTTCGCTGGTTTCCAGATTGGCATAATCGGGTCGGATGTCCATAAGGGCAGCGATGTTTTTCCGGCTCTTGCCCACCGCGTAGCTCTGGAACAGCTCGCCGATCTGGTAGAACAGCATAACGGCGGCGGCTTCCCGGTATTCCTGCAAGGCCAGCGCACCCACGGTGGCGATGGCCATGAGAAAGTTCTCGTCAAAGATCTCGCCCTGCACCACGCCCAGGAACGCTTTGCGCAGTACATCGTAGCCAATAATCAGATAGGGAATGAGATACAGTGCCAGCTGTGCGTACCAGGGCAGGGGCACAAAGGCGCAGAGCACCCAAACCGCCGCCAGTGTCGCAACGGAAATCAGGATGCGGCGCAGCATGCGGGTCTGTTTTCTTGTCATAGATAACACCTCAAACCGGGCCAATAGCCCGTTTCTCTTGGGGCTTAGGGCGATACCGCACAATTCACGCCTAACGGTTCAGGCGGCGTATCACGCCAAAATTTTCCGGCGCGCTCCACCACCTGGAATTGTGTGGTATTGCCTTGGCCCCGGGTCAGAAATCGATGGCGAAATCCGGGTCGATGCGGCGGCCAACCCTGGCCACTTCCTTCAGAATGCGGGCAAATTCTGCCTCTTCCGCGTCGATGACCAGTTTCTGGGCCATAAAGCTGATGGCGGCGCTGTTCACGCCGGGAATCTGAGCCACGGCGGCTTCCACCTTGGCGGCACAGTTGGCACAATCCACTTCGATGCTGAATTTCTTTTGCATGATTCAAAACTCCTTTATGGTATATATTTTTATAATAAAGAAAGGAGGGGCTTATTCCTCCACATGCTCGGCGCCCATGGAGAGCATGGACCGCACATGGTCGTCGTCCAGCGAATAATAAACGGTTTTTCCTTCCCGGCGGAATTTGACCAGCTTGGACTGCTTTAAAATCCGCAGCTGGTGGCTCACTGCCGACTGGGAAAGCCCCAGAACCTGGGCGATATCGCCCACACACAGTTCGCTTTCAAACAGGGCGAACAGCACCTTGATGCGGGTGGAATCGCCAAAAACCTTGAACAGCTCGGCCAGATCATAAAGGAACTCATCGTCCGGCAGGTTGGCGCGCACGGTTTCCACCGCGTCCGGGTGAAAGAGCGGAGCTTCTGCGGCAGGATTTGCCCTGTGCTCCGCCGGATGCTCGTGGGGAGTCATATAAAATCACCTCATATATGAATAAGTGTTCATGTGTTAATTTTATTATAGCGTGCAGATTGGGGGCTGTCAATACTGCCTGTGTAAAATTCGCGGGGAAAATGGCAAAAGGGCCGCCCGAATGATCGGGCGGCCCTTTCAGCTTGTAGAAAAACCTGCTGTGACAATCAAGCCAGAGCAGGTTTTTTGCATGAAAAGTAAAAGAACAGAGA
>NZ_CAXSWZ010000053.1:0-9573 GCF_964241245.1 Allofournierella massiliensis | reverse complement strand
GTTCTGTGAGGGGCAGTAGACAATCCCTTCGCAGCAAAAATTATGTGAAAGGAGTGTCGAGGCTGTCTACTCGACTGATACAGCATGCAGTGGTATGAGCGGTTGGTACAAGAGCGCAAACGCCTGGGACTATCGCAGGATCAGGTTGTTGCAGCTATGTCAAAATATCTGCCGGCAGGTGAGAGCGTTGGAAAAGGAGCCCTGTGCTCTTGGGAGGGCGGACGCACTCAGCCCAAAATTCATCATGCGCTGGCACTGGCTCGCGTCCTCAATAATGCTGATGTGAGTTACCTGTTCAGTTCGGAATCTCTCCGTGATGGGCTGAATGATGCGGGGCTCCAAAAGCTCGCTGAATTCCGAAGTTTATTGCTGGATTCACCCCGGTACCGAATGGAGATTGATTCCCCAAAAACACGACTGATACCCATCTTTCTACAGGCTGCCTCAGCCGGTACAGGTCAGATACTGGATGATGATGCATTTGAAGAGATCGAAGTTGACGATACGGTTCCGACAAATGCTGATTTCCGTGTGCGTTTGGCGGGCGATAGTATGATGCCTCGGTTCACGGATGGTCAGATGGTATGGGTCAAGCGGCGAGATGTGGCGGAAAATGGCGAGATCGTCATGTGTTATTATGATGGACAAAGCTACTGCAAGAAGTTGTGGACAGATGGAACGAAAACAGAACTTCGTTCATTGAACCCTGCATACAAACCGATTCACGTCTGCGCCGATGCGCCCTTCCGTATTTTTGGCGTTGTCGTGGGATAAGGTTTATAAGGAGGTGCAGCGCTATGTGTGGTCGATACCAGTTCAGTGCCGCAGCGAATGATGATCTACGACAAATCGTGCGGAGTGTTCAGAAGAGATGTGGGCAGGACGAACTGAACTTCCGTATCATAGATGGAGATGTAGCGCCCTCATGTAGCGCTCCGGTGCTTATTTCAAGAGGAGACAAGGTCGTCGGAGATCTGCAGAGATGGGGTATACCGGGACGGAACGGGCATCTTATCATCAACGCTCGCGCAGAGACCGTCACTCAAAAAGGTATGTTCCGGCGCAGTATCACCGGGCGCCGCTGCGTAATACCTGCTACTGCATTCTATGAATGGGATTCTGCACACCGACCGTACTTGTTCACGGTGCCGGGCAGTCCTCTTTGGCTTGCCGGAATATATGACTGTGTGGAGGACGTGAACTGTTTTGTTATTTTGACCACTGCTCCTAATGCTTCTGTTTCCAAGATCCACGACCGGATGCCACTGACACTTCTGCGAGATGAGATCAGACCTTGGCTCACTGATCCTGAAGTGGCTCTTGCCCTTTTGGCCCGAACTCCTGCGCCACTACATTGTCAGGCGCAAGACGGTCAACTGACTTTTGAATAGAATCATAAAAAACGGCGAGCTGCTCCATAGAAAGAGCAGCTCGCCGTTTTTGCGAGTGTGGAGACTATTCCTGATTGGTCTGTTCTTGCTGGCTGAAGGGACGCTGCGGCTGGTAGCCAATGAAAGGACAAACGGGAAAATAATCGTCAGATTGTTCTCTCTCGCCCAAGCGATTGATGATTTTCCCTGCAATTTGGATGAGTTCCTTTTTTACATTCATGATAATCTTCTCCTTTTCTGAGTTAATTTGGCGGCGATTACAGAAAGAGCTGCAATTCCATACCCAATAATACCATAAGCACTAATATGAAAATCATAGTATCTGTGCCAAGAAATAAAGCGCAATTCGTTTCAGTTGTTCAGCGCGCAAGAATCGCCGGACTTCTATATTGTGGAATTGGATTTGAATTCGTTTGAAGAGAAGGTTGTGTTTAGCACAGCTGACATCTTGGATAACAGTGCTATCAAACAAGCGATAATGTATCCTTTGACCTCATACTTCTTTTTGAGTTCGGACTCGTTATATATTGCATCAGATAAACTGTGGGAAATCGATATGCGTACAGGGGAATTGAATCTGTTGCCAATCGAGTGTAACTATGGAAATATTTCGTATGACGGAAAATACATTTATTATATTGGAGACGATTCGAAACTATATAGATATAGCATAAAGAAGAAGGAAAACGATCCTATTGATGGAGTAACTGCAAAAGATTTTTTCTTGAATGAGAGCTATGTGTGCTATTTAAACAGACTTGATGAAGATAAAATCTATCTTTACTCACTCGAAACGCGAAAAAGTACAAAAATTATCAATGCATCAGCAACGAGCATTTTTTTTGAGAAAAGGGAAGATAGTGTTTCTTTCAAAAGAAGATGGGCTTACGTATTGTGCGGAAATAAATGGTACAAACATAGTAAGATATAAAGATGCAATTTAGGATAAAAGCAAGTAAGCTAAAATGAGGGTTTGTAAATGATTTACTAACGATCAGATATGGCTTCTATTTTTAAGTGAAGTCAGGAAAGAATAACAACGAAAAGGCAAACGCAATTGGATGATTCCACTGGCGCGTTTGCCTTTTATTATATCAATGTAAATTGTACATTGCGAAAATCAAAAAGCAGATAATATATAGCTTGAATTCTATTGATGAATGCAAAGTTATCTGAATATTCTCGTAGCTCCACCCTTTCGGGGGGAGCTCTTTTATATAGTGCAGAAGCGATGAAAAATTTGTTTATCAATAACTGCATAGTGCCTTTTCATTTTCGGGTGATAAGACAGTGTGGAAAGTCTGTGAAACAGCAACTCGTAGTTTGTGACAATTATCTTGTTCTTCGTTACAGTTTTGTGGAAAAAATGTGAAAATGGTAATATACTACAAACAAAGAAGAAATAGATAGATAATTTTAGCTGAAAAGCAAACGTGTAAGGAAATTAAGTAGTAAATCACCGGTGATTTTTGAAACGTTCCGCCGCACCGCCCCCGGCCAGGGCGGCACGGTGGAAAACAGCGGTTGTTTCATAAAAACAAAATGGAGGTTTTACAGTATGAATCTCAAAAAGAAAATCGTTGCCCTGGGTATGGTTTGCGCTTTGGCGCTTGGCATGGCGACTTCGGCGTTTGCAGATTATAATAATATCAGTTACCGACCCATGAGATCGGGTTCTTATAGCTATAACTGGCTAAACGTCAATCGAAGTAGTGCAAGCATTAGTCCAAAAGGAAAGAATCTTATTTTGTGGAACGTTACAACTCCGAAGACAGATCAGAAATTTAACGAATGGACAAAAACGGTAGGAGGCAGAACGGGTACTGTCATTTGCTTTGCCGATAATACGTCGCTTGCAGTGAACAGGAGTTCTTCCACGGGCAGTGCAATCCTTTGGACATGGAATAACGTAGTAAGTTTCAACGATTCAGCATTGATCCCCATCAACCGTTGGGATTCTCCGCAATATGAACTGAAATTCGGAAGCTCTGCTGGCCAATATCTCAGATATGCCTCCGATGCATCCGGAGCCAGAGTCTATTTTTCGGCCAACACGAGCAATACCGTATGGGATAACTGATTATTGCTATTATGATTTAAGTTATAACTGCAAGGCGGAACTGCGCAGGTGTTTCGCCTTGCAGCATACTATTTAACAGAGGAATCCTATGAAAATTTCAATCATTGTAAAATTAAGCGTACTGTGTTTGTTCGTTACGTCGCTGACAGCCTGTGGGATTCATACTCCCAGAGAATCAGAGAGGGGCCCGGCAGTCACTTCTGGTAACGAAACGCCCATCACCCATGTGGCCTATTTGGATATGGTTAATCAGCATGCAGTTTCTCCCGATGGGCTGTATTCGGTATGCCAGGTCCAGCTTGGTGGCGAGAATCTGTTTTATGTGGATGCAGAATCCCGGCAGGAGACCTATCTTTGCGCAGCACCCAATTGCACCCACGATTCTCTGGACTGTACGTCCTATCTGCCCATGAATGGAGAATATGGCTATGGCATTTTTTTCTTTGACAGTCATCTGTATGTTCTCCAGAACACTCCCATACAGTCCCATGGCCCCTATCTCATGCAGATAGAGCCGGATGGGACCAACCGCAAAACCGTGCTGGAATTGCAGGATGGCGAAAGTTTTCTAGGTTCTGTGTTTGGCTATGGTTCATCCCTTTTGATGGAGATTAATGTAGTAGATGAAACTGGAACCTGGCATCGTCGCTTGGAGCAGATCGACCTGCAGAGCGGCGAGAGGGAAATCTTGCTGGAATATCCCACTCAGGAAAAGCAGGTTTTCACCTTGATGGGCGCGGCGGGTACGAACCTGATATACCTGTGTTCCAATTATGAGCAGAACCAGTATTTCAAGGTGGACCTTTCCTCTTCCGATGTTTCGCTGGAACATTGGCAGGACAACACCCTCGGCCCTCAGTTTGATAACGTTACATCCTATTGCAATGTACAAGGAGACTATTTCTGCACATATGACACCAAAACGAACCGCTTGGGATACGAAAACCTTCTGACCGGTGAAACTCGGGAGTTTGACGCCCCCGCCCTCGCCCCAGGCGAAACGTTATATGGTTTGGTCTATCTTTTTGATGATCAGTTTGCATTAACACTAGACGATGCGCAAAATAATATTGTCCTTGCGCTTCTGGATTCCGAAAGTGGCAATCTAACAGGTGTGCGTTATATGCAGACAAAGGAAAACAGTCACACAATCGTAGGCGATTTTGGGGAATCTATCATCTGCCAGGTAAGCAATAGCGAGCAACTGTTAGAGGGGCAGGATAAAGAAGGCTTGATTAATGAGCTGAGCTATTACAGCATCTATTCAATCATAAGCAAGGATGACTTTTTGAAAGGGATACAAGGCACTGAAATTGCTTTCCCTGGCTAATAATCTTCTATAACGCCACCGAGAATTGTATGCTGTTTTAGTGTACAGTTAATTTTATACTTCTATCCGGGAGAAAGCAAAAAAGAAAATTCTATCCCAAGCGAAAAACTGTAACGAAGTGTAAGAATTCAAGGAACGCTACATTCTTACTTAATTTGAGGTGAACCATCCATGACCCACCATACGAATCCAGCCCCTTGCCTTGCGGTGGAAAATCTGAAAAAAAGCTATCTGATTCGGGGTGGCCTTTTTGGCCGCCCCGCCACAAAAAAAAAGGCCTTGGCCGGGGTGAGCTTTTCCCTCGGCCCGGGCCTTTACGGCCTTCTTGGCCCCAACGGAGCGGGCAAATCCACCCTCATCAACATCATCACCGGCAGCCTGAAGGCGGACGGCGGCACCGTGCAGTGGTGCGGCAAAAACGCCCAGGCGCTGGACATCCGCTTTCGCCGGGTGCTGGGCTATATGCCCCAGCAGCAGGGCCTTTACGACAGCTACACCGGCCGCCAATTTTTGGCCTACATGTGCGCTTTAAAAGAAATTCCAAGCAAAGAGGTGCCGGAGCAGATAGAACAAGTGGCGGAATGGGTAAACCTTTCCGGCGAATTGGACAAGCGTCTGGCCGCCTATTCCGGCGGCATGAAGCAGAGGCTTTTGTTAGCCAGCGCCCTGCTTGGCGACCCAAAACTGCTGATTCTGGACGAACCCACCGCCGGACTTGACCCGAAGGAACGGGTGCGGCTGCGGGAACTGCTGGCAGAGATGGCCAAAGATCGGATTATTCTGGTGGCCACCCATGTGGTGAGTGATGTGGAAACGGTAGCCACCGAAATTCTGCTTTTGAAAAATGGTAAACTGGTGGATCAGGCTCCGGTGAAAATCCTGATCGAAGCCCATGCGCCGGGGCAGAATCTGGAAGCGGTGTACTTGGCGGTGTTCGGTGAGGAGGATGGCAAATGAGACTGCTGCTTGCCGAGCTGCGCAAGGTCTGGGGGCAGCGTATCTTTGCGCTGTGTCTGGCAGTGCTTGCTGCTGCCAATCTGTTTTTGCTCTATATCGGCACCCGGCCTGGAGAAAACAGCCCGCAGCCTGCGGCCTGGCGGGCTGTGGCCCGAGATCTTGCCGGGATGGACACCCAGGCCCAGCAGGATTTCATCAACGAAAAGCTGGACCTTGTGTATGGCGTTTTGCAGATTGACCAGATTCTTTCCTATCAGGCAAGTGGGGCCTTTTTGGGGATGGATGTGCGGCAGGAATATGCCGACCTTTTTAATCAATATGAACAGGCCTATAAAGACAAAACCTATGACCTTTATACCGGCGATTTGAGGATGGATTATCGGCTTCTCAGTCAGATAAAAGAAGAACTGGACACGGTGGCGGGCTACCCCCAGTTCCTGGAAGATGTGCAGGCCAAGGCAAAACAGCTTTCCGGCATTTCCATCTTCAATAATGGCAAAAGCAGTTATGACCGGGCGAATATCGACAAGACCGCTGCGGTTTATGCGGGGATGGGGGATGTGACCATTCAGTATGCTCCCCAGAAGGGTCTGTTCACTGCGCTGGACTACCAGTTTACCGACCTGATCTTGCTGGCTGCAATGCTGCTTCTGGCAAGCCTTTTGTTTCGCCAGGAACGGGACAGTGGGATGCTGAATCTGGTGCGCAGTATGCCTGGCGGACGGCTACACACTGCGCTGGCAAAGTTGGGAGCGCTGGCGGTGAGCCTGCTGGCGGTGCTGCTGCTTTTGTATGGCGTGAATCTGGTTTATTGCGGCCTTACCTTCGGCCTCGGACCGCTGGGGCGCAGTATCCAAAGTGTTCCCGCCTTGATGCGCTGCACCATGAAGATCACGGTGGGGCAGTATCTGGTGCTGTTTTTGCTGGCCAAATGGGCCGGGGCCTTTGTGATGGGGCTTTGGGTCATGCTGGCGGCTTTGTGGGCCCGGCGAGCCTTTGTAGGCTGGTGCGGTGCGCTGGCTCTTCCCGCCGCCCAGTGGCTCATCCGGGAAACTATTCCCGCCACCAGCCGCCTGAATGTGATCAAATATGCGAATATGGTCAGCCTGCTTCGTACCAATGAGTTGCTGGGCAACTATCGGAACCTCTACTGGTTCGACACGCCAGTCGGTCTGCCGCTGGTGGAATGGCTGGCGGCGATCCTCTACGGCAGCCTTCTGGCGGGTAGCGTCTGTTTGCTCTTCTGCCGGGGGCAGCTGCTGGCGGCTCCGGCCTTTGCGGGATTGCGAAGAAAAGCGGCGAAAACAAAGCCCACCACAGTACTGCGACAGGAGAGTCGCAAGCTATTTTTGCTCTGTGGTGCGGCGGTGGTGCTGCTGGTCTTTGCCGGGTATCAGACCTGGCAGACTGCCACTACCGAGAGCTACATCGACGCGGAGGAAATCTATTATGCTTGGTACATGAAGCAGCTTGCCGGGCCTTATACGGAAGAGACTTACCAGAAACTGCTCACCATGAACGAGGAGTTCGAACCCATCCGCCAGCTGGACCAGGCGCTGCAATCCGGCAAGATCACCAGTGAAGCCTATCAGGCCCAGATGGGCGCATATTATGGCTTGCAGCAGAAAATGAGTGTATTCCAGCGTATCCAATACGGCAATCTTTCCTACATCAAGGAAAATCCAAAAGCGCAGCTGGTCTACGAGAGCGGCTGGGAAAAACTGTTCGGCTTCAGTGGAGAAAGTGACCTGCGGGATACCTTGACGGCAGGGCTTGTGAGCTGTATTTGCTTTGCAGGATTGTTCGCCTTTGAGCAGAAAGGCGGCATGAAACGGGTGGTGATGGCCACGCCTTTGGGCCGTCAGCGTACGGTGCGTTGTAAGCTGGCTGTGGGAACTGTAGGGGCAGCACTGATTTGCCTGCTTACCTGCCTGCCGCGTTTTCTTGTGGTACTGCGAGACTACGGTCTTTCCATGCCGTTTGCACCGGCCATGAGTCTGCAAGGATATCATGCGTTGCCTGCTTGGATCACCCTTTCTGATGTGCTGGTGTGGGGGGTACTGGCCCGGTTGTTGGCTTGCATGACCATGATGTTGATTCTGATGACACTTTCGGAATTCATTGGCAATACATTGGGAGCGATGTTTGTGGGCAGCATTATGTTTTGCCTGCCGCCAATGCTTGCGCTAAGCGGTCTTTCTGGACTTCGATGGATAGGAATGTATCCTTTGTTTCATATAACAGAACTTGCTCAACGCCCAGATTTCTGGGCAGGATTAGGCTGTGTGGTTATTGCACTGGGACTATGCTTTTTGTGCATAAACTGGCTGAAAGAAAAGTGGAAATAGTGATTTGAAATATAGCGAGAGGGTGTTTCCGATGCAGAGAATCTAAAATAGAAAGACGATTGAATTGAGAGAGGTGACAACAATGAAACATACACGATCAAAAGTGATGATTGCTATTCTTGTTGTGGTACTTCTTGCTGTTGCAGTTTTTGTGATTATGAAAAAGCAAGAAAGTAGTGCGGGAGAAAGCTTTCCAGTACCCGGCATGGAAACATGTGAATTGGGCGAAAACTATTACTATCTGGCGGAAGATTATGTGCTGGATGGTAAAGTAATTTATAAGGCAGGATATTACGAAGCTATTTTGATTACAGAGGATTCCGACTACAAGATTTTTATTCCTGTGGACCCCGATACCCTTGAACGTTTACCTTCGGATAATTTTTCTGATGGGACAACGCTAGAACTTCCCGATGGAAAAGTTTATGAACTGCATATTACAGATGGAAACTATCGTGCTGAATTGAAAGAAGGTACATAACATGAAAAAAGTTTTCGTAGCACTGTTTTTAGTTGCAAGCCTTTTTGTAGTAAGTCTGTCAGTGTTTGCACACGATGCGTCTCATAGTAGTGGCCTCTGTGAAGGTGATGTACTTGTATTTAATGGAGAAGAGTACGTTGTATATTTTACAGGTGACGGCGAGGCTCATTTGGCTAAGGATGGAATTATGTTATTAGGATCTACTTGCCCAGATGGGAGACCGCATCAATACAAAGTACAGCCAGGAACAAGCGTAAAACAAACAAAGATTAATAATAATTCTACGTATTGCTACTGGGAACGTTCTTATATTCGCAGTACATGTACTCGTTGTGGGGATACCATTGCATCCTTGTCTTCTGAAAAACAGAAGAAACATACATTTAAGCTGTTTGGAAAAGAGTGCCAAAATGTTGTCAATGGCGTTAAATGCCCATTCAAAAAATCGTAATAGAGTATTCAGATAATTAAAAGAATCCGACGATTTGATAATCATGTGGTATGCGATTTTTATATGATGAAAGATTACTGATGAACTAGACATAAAGCGTCATCAGGCAAGCCTTCAACTCATCAGTAAGTATCAGATGCATCATATCCAGTTCATCAGAGGTAAACTCCATTTCATTTGCAAGCTCCTCCACAGACTGGCTGCTGACTGTAATTTTAAGAGTATATGTGTATTCCGGAGCTGGGGGATCGGGAGTAGTGGATGTGACTGGATCGGGCGTTGGAGCAGGCTGAGAAATTTCCTCTTCATCAATCTCCCATTCAATACTGTGCATATGCCAAAAAATCTCCTGAATCTGCTCTTTTTTGGCTTCGTCTATCACAATCACATCACTGTCGCTGCGTAGGTTTGCGTTTACGGCGAAAAGGGCAAGAATTTCAGGCCAGTAGCTTGACCAAGTGTACCCGTCAGGGTAATCGTAGAAGATTTCGATGTCACTGCACTCTGGGTGATCCTCGATCAGCGAGTTGATTTC
>NZ_CAXSWZ010000052.1:0-12565 GCF_964241245.1 Allofournierella massiliensis | reverse complement strand
CCACACCATTATACCGCATTCCCTTTCCTTATACGAGAAAAAGACCACCGATAGGTGGCCTTTTTCGACAGGCTGAGCCCCCGACGCTACAGTCGGGGGCTTTGTTAGCCTTGATTACTTCTCAGCAATGGCTTCAATCTCGCACAGAGCGCCCTTGGGCAGATCCTTCACAGCTACGCAGCTGCGGGCGGGCTTGGAGGTGAAGTACTTGGCATACACTTCGTTAAAGGCAGCGAAGTCGCTCATGTTAGCCAGGAAGCAGGTGGTCTTGACGACCTTGTCCAGGCCGGAGCCGGCAGCTTCCAGAATGGCGCCCACGTTCTTGCAGCTCCACTCAGCCTGAGCAGCGATGCCTTCGGGCATGGTGCCGGTAGCGGGATCAACCGGCAGCTGGCCGGAGGTGATCACCAGGTCACCCACCACAAAACCCTGAGAGTAGGGGCCGATGGCGCCGGGAGCGTTCTTGGTATCAATGATAGTCATGGGAAAAAGCCTCCTTAAAGAATTGATGCGTGCAGCAGTGGCTACATACAAAAGATGTAGAGCTGCTAAACTATTTATACTATATCAACTTTTTACAAGAAATTCAATGGGCGGAAAACAAAAAATGCAAAAAGTTAAGCAGCTTCACCTTTCTCCTTTACCACTTTCACAAGCCAGTCCTTGCCTTCGACCATGCGGGCAACCATCATGGAAGCGATGGTATCGCCGGAAGCGTTCAGGCAGGTGGCAGCGGGGTCAAACAGGAAGCCCAGAGTGGCGATCAGGGGGAATGCCTCGGCGGGGAAGCCAAACATGCTTACGATCAGCATCTCGCCAACCAGGCCGCCGCCAGGTGCACCGGACAGCACGAAGGCAGACAGAATTGCCACCACAATGGCCATGGCATAGGTGCTCGCACCGGTGAAGGACATGTTGAACACGCCGAACAGGAATGCAATTTTGGTAATGGAGCTCAAAACGGAGCCGTCCATGTGCATGGTGCAGCCCATGGGAAGAACCAGATCGCTCACGTCTTTGGGAACGCCGATCTTATCGCAGGTTTCCTTATTTACAGGCAGGGTGGCAGCGGAGCTCTGAGTGGCAAAGGCAGTTACTGCGGGGGTAAAAATGTATTTCAGCATCCGCTTTACACCCAGCTTGCCGGCAGCAAAGAAGGCATACAGGGGGAAGAATACCACCACATACAGCAGGCACAGGGGATAGTAAACCACCATGGAACGGCCGTAGTCACCAATGATCTGAGGGCCGTACTCGGCAACCAGATTGGCAAAATATGCGCCCAGACCGATGGGAGCAATGGCCATGATCAGGCCGATAAACTTCATGATGACTTCATTCAGGTTGGCAAGCAGCTTACCCACCGGGCTTTCATCGCCGCCGCAGGCGGAAACGCAGAAGCCGAACAGGATGGCAAAAATGATCAGAGGAAGCATGTGATCCTTGCTCAGCAGGCCGGAGAAATCATCCACGGTAAGAGAGCCGACGATCATGTCGCTCACACTCTGCATTTCGCCCATTTCACTGGTGCCCATCTGGATATTGGTTCCGGCAGAGGGGCTGAACAGATTGACCCATACCAGCACGCAGACGCCTGCAATGGCGCCGGTGGCAAGAAAGCTGAAAATGGTGCTGCCCAGAATCTTGCCCAAGCGTTTCATATTGGCCATGCTGCCCACAGCGGAAGCGATGGACACAAACACCAGAGGCACAACGATGGTGAACATCAGGTTCAGGAAGATCTGCCCCACAGGCTTGAGGGTTTGACCCAGGCTGGGGGAGACCACACCGATGATGGAGCCGATAGCAATGCCGCCCAGCAGCAGGATGGGAAGCTTGTACTGCTGCCACAAGGACGATTTCTTGGTGGTAGTGTTAGACATGATGATTCTCCTTTTCCTTTATCGCCCCGTCCGCACGAGGCGTTATTCCTGTTTATAATGCTTGCACAGCCTCTTCCAGCTGTTTCATGGCCTGTTCCAGAACCTTGCGGGAGCAGGCGGCGTTCAGACGCATGAATCCGTTCAGGCTGCGCCCGAAGCTCCAGCCCTCGTTCAGGCCAAGCCCGGCCTTTTCGATCATGAAACGACGCAGCTCCTCATTGCTCATGCCCAGCTCCCGGCAGTCCAGCCAGACCAGATAGGTGGCATCCGGCAGATTGGGTTTGATCTGCGGAATGTGAGCGGCGCAGTAATCCCGGATGAAGTTGAAATTCCCGTCGATGTATTCCAGCAGCTGATCCAGCCACTCCTCACCCTCGTTGAAGGCGGCTTCCATGGCGGTCAGGCTGAAGGCGTTGTTGCGGTGGATATCCATGTTCATCCAGGCTTTGTCATACAGTTCCTTCATCCGCATATTGGGGAAGACGGTGGTGGAAGCCTGAAGGCCTGCCAGATTGAAGGTTTTGGTACCGGAAATGCAGCTGATTACTTCGCAGGCAACCTGCTCAGACAGGCTGGCAGTGGGGATATGGGTTTTGCCATGGAACACCAGATCCGAGTGGATCTCGTCCGAAACCATCAGCACGCCGTATTTACGGCACAGATCGGTCATGCGGGTCAGCTCCTCGCGGGTCCATACGATACCCAGAGGATTGTGAGGGCTGCACAGCAGGAACATGCTCACCTGAGGCAGCTTGGCTTCAAAGTCTTCCCAGTCCACGGTCCATTTGCCGTCCTTTTCCACCAGCTTGTTTTCCACCACAGTGCGGTTCCAGGCTTCGGTCACATCGTAAAACTCACCATAAACCGGGGTCTGGATCAGCACTTTACTGCCTTCCGGGGTGAACAGCTTTACCAGCATGCTCAGTGCGGGCACAACGCCCAGGCTCCAGCTTACCAGACTGCGATCGATGGTCCAGCCATGGCGGCGCTGCTGCCAGTTGCAGATGGCTTCAAAGTAGCTGGCCGGGCGGCTGGTGTAACCCCAGATGCCTTCCTGTGCACGGGCGGTTAAAGCGTCGATCACCGGCTGAGGCGACTTGAAGTCCATATCCGCGATCCACAGGGGGATTACCTTGTCGGTGCCGAACTTCTTGATTCGTTCATCGTATTTGGCGGCGTTGTTTTTGCTGCGGTCCACAACAGTATCAAAATCGTATTTCATGTGTCAGTTTCCTGCCTTTCTGTCTGGGCGCTGGCCCACGTTTCTTTGCCCAAGTTATAAGCAAGAGGCATGCCAAGAAGGAAAAAACGAACGGCGTTGCGCTTCGTTTCAGCGTTTTCACGGTTTCACGGGGGTTCTTTGCAGCAAGTTGCCAAGAAGTTCTTGGAACAAAAGGAATTCACGGAAAAGAAAAAACAGACCGGCCCGCGAAAGATGGTTCGGGGCCGGTCTGTGCTACCTTATATAAAAGGGGGGATCGTGTGAGCAATTTGCTAAAAAAGATTTAATTGGTTAAAAGCTGTGACTACATGGTCTAATTTGGTCGAGTTGTATAAAATGGTTACAATTGGTTGGAAGATGTGTGATCCGCCAGCATCCGCAGCCCCTCTTCGGTGAGGTGACTGCCACCGCGCCCCCGTTCAATCTGCAGATATCCGGCCTGCGCCAGCTCCCGCATCAACCGGCGAACCTGCTGTTGTGAAAGGGGGCGGGCCATCTGCCGGGCGCCGGCGAGGATGGTATCCCGCCCGGCGGAACGCCCCTGACGGGCAGCCTGATGAATCAGCTGCAGAACCAGCCATTGGTCCTCCTCCAGCGGAGCGGGTGCCGAAAGCGGGAAAGCAAGGGAAGAAGGGGAACTGTCTGCCACGCTGACGGGCTTTTCATTGTGGGGAACCGCTGTTTCAGAAGGCAGATAGTGGAAGGTGGGGGGAAGGTCTGCCGGTGTAATTACCTGACTGCCGGTATAGCTGAAATATTCCACCACATTGCGCAATTCCCGAATATTGCCCCGCCACTGGTGCGCCAGAAGCATCTGCTTCAGTTCAGGAGAAAGTGTGAATTCCACTCCGCTTTTCTGGCGGAAATGTTCGATGAGCAAAAGCAGGTCGCCTTCCCGCTGACGCAGAGGAGGAATAAGGGCAGGCAGCGTGTTCAGCCGGTAATACAGATCCCGGCGAAAACTGCCCTCCTCCACACGCTGTTCCAGATCTTCGTTGGTGGCAGCAACGATGCGCACATCCACCCGGATGATCTGATTTCCGCCCACCGGCATGATCTCATGCTCCTGCAGAACCCGAAGCAGTTTGCATTGCAGTGCCGGACTCATCCCCTCCACTTCGTCCAGAAACAGGGTGCCCTGATGGGCAAATTCAAACAGGCCGGGTTTGCCGCCCCGGCGGGCTCCGGTAAATGCGCCGTCCGCATAGCCAAACAGCTCGCTTTCCAGCAGATTTTCCGGCATGGCAGCGCAGTTAATGGCCACAAAAGGCCCCTGTGCCCGCGGAGATGCGTTATGCACGGCATGGGCGAACAGTTCCTTACCGGTACCTGTTTCGCCAATGAGAAGCACCGGCAGAGGTGTGGCTGCCATCTTTTTCAGAATCTCAACGGTTCGCCGGATGGCGGGGGAGCGGCCAATTACATTTTCAAAGGTATATTTTGCCCGGTATCCCTTGGGGCTCAGCTGGCTGCGCAGTTCGTTCTGCTTCTGCTCTGCATCACTGAAGCGCTGCACGGTGGCGAATGCGCCCAGGCATACCCCGCTTCGCAATACCGGGGCTACGGTTACCGTCAGGTTGGTGCCGCCGGCCCGAACAACCTTGGCGGGAATCGCTTCCTTGCTTTTCAGGCATTGTTTAAAGGGGATAAAAGGATACACTTCGCTGGCCCGGCGGTGCAGCGCAAGGCGATTGCTGACCTGTGTGATCTGCTCCATTTTTTTGTTGCAGGCAAACACCTCGCACTTTTCGTTTACCCCCACAAGCCCCTCGTCCAGAATTTCCATCAAGATATCAAACTGGCTTTCCAGGCGGCGACTGCGGTTGAAGAGTCGGTCAAAGCTGTAGGTGTTGGTGGCCACGATCTCCTGATAATGCTGGAATCGGGGCGTTTCCAGAAGATCCTCCAGCCCCAGCTTCAATGCAGCTTCGGTCATGGTGGCACTGGTGCAGACGCGCTGGCCGATATCAATGATTTCCTTTGCTCCCTCAGGTACATATCGCTGCTCACTGGGCGTGATCACAAAGTCGTACAGGTTCATGTCCGGGCTTGGGCAGCCCGGGTGATACAGATCAAATTGCAGCTGGTTTACCCCAAGCTGGTTCAGACGGCTGACCGCTTCCCGGCTCATCTTGTCGCTCAGGTTAACAAACAGAACCCGGCTTCCGGCGGGCAGCTTTTGCAGCCGGCGAATCACATCCCACAAAAAAGTAAGCTCAATCTCGGTGATCTCCGCATCCAGAGGAAGATACTGCCGCAGATCGCTGCCGGATTCGAAGGCGTCGGTGGAGGTCATGTACAGATCATAGCGCCGATGGGGTAACTGGTTTACGGAACCATCCCGCACGCTGTATACCTGCACACTTACCTGATCTCCGAACAGATCCTTTACCTGCTTGCCGTAAAACCGCCCGGCAAGCGGATCCCAGGAAATTATCGCAATGTTCTTCATGAATTCTTCTCCTGCGACCAATTTACTTAACCAAATAAACCGATTCTAATTCCATTTTTAACCCGTTACAGTAAACTTGTCAAGGGGAAAATTCTTTCTGCCGCATTTTTTGTCGTTCAGGGCAGGTTGGCATGAATCTTGCTATAATTGGGGCAGAAGGAACAACGCCGCGCCGAAGCGGCAGTACATAACAGGAAAAAGGAGTGCAAATCAAATGCTTACAAAACAGGAAATGCTGGATCTTCTTCATCAGGAAGTTGTGCCTGCGCTGGGCTGCACCGAACCGGTGTGTGTGGCTCTGGCCGCCGCGGATGCCTATCATGCCATTGGCGGGCAGATCGTATCGGTGAAAATGAAAGTGAACCCGGGGGTTTACAAAAACGGCATGTCGGTGGGTATTCCCGGATTTGACCGTGTGGGTTTGAAGTATGCCGCTGCCCTGGGTGCCTGTTTGGGCAATCCGGAGAAGGGCCTGCAGCTGCTGGAGGAGATTACCCCCATTGTGAGCAAGGAAGCCACCCGGCTGGTGGAGGAAAAGCAGGTGAGTGTGACCATCGCAGAAGAGGAAACTCAGCTGTTTGCCCACGCGGAGGTAATCACCACCCGGGGCATTGGCATCAGCACAATTCGCAATACCCATTCCAACATTGTTTACACCAGCGCAAACAATCAGGTGCTGTTTGAAAAGGAATATACGCTGGGCGGCGAGGATGAGCTGCACGAGAAGCTGAAAACCATGACCGTCGCTCAAATTCGGGAACTTGTGGACAGCGCCACCGAAGAGGAGCTGGCCTTTATGATGGATGGCGCCGAGATGAACGAAAACCTGGCGGATTACGGCCTGGAAAACCGGCTGGGCATTGGCATTGCCGATACGCTGAAATCTCAGCTGAAGGGAGCCATGGGCGACAATCTGTTCAGCAATACCATGGTTCGTGTGGCATCCAGCGCCGAGGGACGCATGTCCGGCTGCCCCTATGCGGTTATGAGCAGCGCCGGCAGCGGCAACCACGGCATTACCGCCATTATTCCGGTTGTGGAAATGGCAAAGCACCTGAATGCAAGCCGGGAAGCGACTGTAAAGGCATTGGCCTTTTCACACATGCTGAACGTTTACATCAAGCTGTTTACCGGCAAACTCAGCGCCACCTGTGGCTGTGGTGTTTCCGCCGCGGCCTCTGCTTCTGCAGCCATGGTCTGGCTGATGGGCGGCAACGATGCCCAGATGGGCGCGGCCATCATCAACATGAGCGGCAACCTGACCGGTATGATCTGCGACGGCGGTAAGATCGGCTGCGCATTGAAGCTGGCCACCGCATCCAATGCGGCACTCATGAGTGCCTATCTGGCCATGGGTGGCGTTGTGGTCAGCGCCAGCGACGGCATCTGCGATACCACCCCCGAAAAGGCCATCCGTAATATGGGCCGCATCAGCAACCCCGGCATGACGGCTACCGACAAAACCATTCTGGACATCATGATGGAAAAAGATCGGGGCTAAAACCTTCTTTTGATTATTTCTTTTCCTTTCTCTCTTCTCATAAGAAAAACTGCCGCACCGGTATTTGCTGGTGCGGCAGTTTTTCGTTTATCAAAGAATTTGCGGGAATATGGGGAGCGATTAGCCTTCCTGCTCCAGCAGAACCAGCAGTTCCCCCGCATTTTCGTCCGGTTTGACCTTTTCCTTGGCCCAGCGGATCACGCCTTCCTCATCAATCAGATAGGTGGTGCGAACCACACCCATGCTCACCTTGCCGTAGAGCTTTTTCTCTTTCCACACATCATAAGCCTGAATGGCCTGCAGCTCCGGGTCAGAAAGCAGCACAAAGGGCAAATCATATTTCTGGGCAAATTTCAGATGGGAGGCAACGCTATCCTTGCTCACACCGATCACCACGGTATTCTTTGCGGAAAAATCCTGATAACGGGCGGCAAAGGCACAGGCCTGGCGGGTGCAGCCGGGGGTGTTATCCCGGGGATAGAAATACAGTACAACCTTTTTGCCCTTGAAATCTGCAAGGCTGACGGCGTTTCCATCCTTGTCGTTGAGGGTAAAAGCAGGGGCCTGAGTTCCGATTTGCAGCATAAACAATCGCTCCTTTTTGTTTTTAATGGGAAAATAAATGGTCAAAATTGGTCAGTCAGACTTCCAATTGGGGTCCTGGATAAATACCAGATGATCCGTTGAAGAATATTCCGGAGAATACGCAAAACCGAACCGACAGAAGGAACGCAGTTCTTCCGGAGTCCGGCAATTCTGTTCGGCCGCGTGGCGTACCGTTGCACCGCGGGCCATCTTGGCGAAGGTTGCCTTTTCCTTCAGTTTACCGCCAATCTCCTGAGCAAAGGTTACCTGCACCCGCCGCACGGAAACGGGAAGTCGGTTCAGTATACATTTGCTGTATTCTTTGGAGGCCAGATCCACCACACAGTCGGTTTCCACGGCCAGTGCATCTGCCAGCTGGCTGCCCCAGAATTCATACAGCGTTTTGCAGCGAAATCCCACCGGTTTTGCCTGCATCTCCAGCCGGTAGGGGGTCACGCCGTCCAGCGGGCGCAGCAGACCGTACAGGCCGGAAAGAATTCGCAGATGTTCCTGCACATAGTCAAGCTCCTCTTCGGTGAATACTCCGGGGGCCATGTACTGATACTGGATGCCTTCGTAGGCAAACAGTGCAGGAGTCAGTGAACGGTGCAGATCCATCTTCTGCAGTCGTTCAAAGTTTGCCTCTGCCAGCGCATCGCTGCAGTTCCAGAGAGCCTTGCAGGCGGCGTAGTCCAGGCTTTGCAGATAGTTCTTCAATTCCTCGGCCTGCTCCAGAAAGCGGGGCAAAGCCTGCGGAGCGAACGTATCGGTATCCACATTCATGGTTTTTGCAGGGGAGATGATGAACTTCATGGCAGAGCCTCCTTTTGGTTCTTAATTTTAACAGAGCGCCGCGACTTCGGATGTTGCCGTGGCAAAATTCAGAAGCGAAGCCGCATGTCGTACCAGACCGCGCCTCCGTGCTGAGAGGCGGAAATGCCCTCATTTTCAAAGCCGAACCGGCGATAAAAATCCAGCAGCTCCTGTTTGCAGGTAAGCACCACGCCCCGGCGCCCCTGCGCACGGGCATCTTCGATCATCTGGCGCATCAGTGCGCTGGCATAGCCTTTGCCCTGAACAACCGGGTGGGTTTCCACCCCGAAGAGCATCTGCCAGGCGCCCTGTTCGTTGTGCAGACCGGCATCCTCAAACATTTCGTCCTGCAAAAGGGGAGCGTCGCTCACACATCCGTTCACACAGGCTACAATCTCCCCGTTTTCTTCCGCAATCCAGAAATGCTCCGGGAAAACAGCAAGCCGCTGGGAAAAGGCGGCCCGGGTAGCGGCTTCCTCGGGCGGAAAGCATTGCTGCTCCAGCTTGTCCAGCGCGTCCAGATCGGCGGGGTAGGCATGTCGAATGGTCATAACAGGTCATCCTTTCGGCTGAGATATTGATACCAGTATACTACAAAACGGCGGCAAGAGGCAGACCCCCGCACCGCTTTTCCGGGAGCTGTGGTATAATTGATTCATGCAACGATACAAAAACAGGGAGAGCAAACCATGAATATTCAGATTTTTGGCACCAACAAAAGCTTTGACACCAAAAAGGCCCAGCGGTGGTTCAAGGAGCGGGGCATCAAATTCCAGATGATCGATCTGAAGGAAAAAGGAATGAGCCGGGGCGAGTTTGATAACGTCTGCCGCGCACTGGGCGGCTGGCAGAGTATGGTGGACGAAACCGCAAAAGACAAGGACACGCTGGCCCTGCTTCGCTTTCTGGCGCCGGAGCAGCAGGCAGACAAACTGTTTGAAAACCAGCATCTGATTCGCCAGCCCATTGTGCGCAACGGACGGCAGGCTACGGCGGGCTACTGCCCGGAGATCTGGCAGAATTGGGAGTGATCGGTTTGAGCACCGGAATACTTTTGATGTTTCGCACAAGGAACCGTAAGGTTTCTTGGCAGTTTCGCTGTTCCATTTTGAGTCCGGATTTTGGTATCATGAAAGAAAAGGGCCTGCTGTGAAAAAACACACAGGCCCAAGGCGAGAGGGGGAATACTCATGTCCAGAACGCCCAATTCCGGGTCCCTGCTTCCGGGGCGGCTGCATGCCACCGGTGAAGTAAACGGCTTTCAGATTCGTCCGGGGCTGTTTTTATCCAATGGGGCCACACTGGTGCCGGGCGGCGTCAGCTTCACCATCCATTCCTTCAACGGCACCTCCTGTGAGCTGTGCCTGTTCCATCAGGCCGACCAGGAGCCTTTTGCAGTGCTGCCTTTTCCGGAAGAATGCCGAATGGGTGGCACTTATTCCATGATTGTGTTTGATCTGGATATTCAGGACATTGAATATGCCTACCGGATAGACGGCCCCAACGATCCCGCCCGGGGATTGATTTTCGACCGAACCAAATTCCTGCTGGATCCTTATGCCCGTGCAGTGACGGTGCAAAGCATCTGGGCTGGCGGTGAACGGCTGGGCCGCACCTACCATGCCCGGGTTGTGGAGGATACGTTCGACTGGGGAACCTTCCACAATCCCCGTATTCCGTTTTCCGACATGATCGTTTATGAGATGCATGTGCGCGGATTTACTCAGCATGGCAGCTCTCAGGTTAAATTTCCGGGCACCTTTGCGGGGCTGGAGGAAAAGATCCCCTATCTTCTGGAGCTGGGCGTCAATGCAGTGGAGCTGATGCCTGTGTTCGAGTTCGACGAAAAGGCGGAGGAGCGGGTGGTCAACGGCCAGAAGCTGCGCAATTACTGGGGCTACAACCCCATCTGCTTTTTTGCGCCCAACATGGACTACACCGCGGAGCCGGAGCTGAACCGTGAAAGCACCGAGCTCAAGCGGCTGATTCGCAGCCTGAACGAAAACGGCATCGAAGTCATTCTGGACGTGGTGTTCAACCATACCGCTGAAGGCGACGAGACCGGCCCCTTCTTTTCCTTCAAGGGGCTGGACAACAACATTTACTACATGCTCACGCCGGATGGCCGGTATTACAATTTCTCCGGGGTGGGCAATACCCTGAACTGCAACCATCCACAGGTGCGCCAGTTTATTCTGGACTGCCTGCGCTACTGGACGGTGGAATACCGGGTGGATGGCTTCCGTTTTGATCTGGCTTCCATTCTGGGGCGGGATGAAACGGGCAGCCCGCTGTCCAAACCGCCGCTGCTGGAAAGTCTGGCATTTGACCCGGTGCTCAGCCATGTGAAGCTCATCGCGGAGGCGTGGGATGCGGGCGGCCTGTATCAGGTAGGCAGTTTCCCGTCCTGGAACCGGTGGAGCGAATGGAACGGCAAATACCGGGATGATCTGCGCAAATTTCTGAAAGGCGATGCAGGCATGGCCGAGGCGGTCGTGCAGCGCATCTGCGGCTCGCCGGATCTCTATCCGCCGGACAAGCGCCCCAACGCCACGGTGAATTTCATCACCTGCCACGACGGCTTCACGCTGTATGATCTGTACGCCTACAATACAAAGCACAACGAGGCCAACGGCTGGAACAACACCGATGGCTTTGACGATAACAACAGCTGGAACTGCGGGGAGGAAGGCCCCAGCCAGAACCCGGCGGTGAATGCACTGCGGGATCGGCTGCGCAAAAATGCCCTGACCGTGCTGCTGTGCAGCCGGGGCGCGGCCATGTTCCTGGCAGGGGATGAATTCGGCAACAGCCAGAACGGCAATAATAATGCCTATTGTCAGGACAACGAGATCTCCTGGCTGAACTGGGAACAGCTGGAACGGAACCGGGAGTTCTTTGATTTTACCCGGCGCCTGATCGCACTGCGCAAGGCTCATCCGGTGCTGCGGGCAGCCACTGCGCCCAGCCGCTGCGGTTGGAAGGATCTTTCGCTGCACAACAATGGCAAAGCCTGGAACAGTGAGTTTCTGCCCGAGACACGCCAGATCGGCGTGTTGTTCGCCGGCAGAGATGCGGCCGATGAAAACGACGATATTCTGTTGCTGGCGCTGAACATGCACTGGGAACCCCATACGCAGCAGCTGCCCGCTCCGCCTCAGGGCTTTTGCTGGCATCTGGTGCTGCACACCAGCGAGGAGAATCCCTTTGCACCTGCTGGCTTCAACGGAGTTTCGCTGGAGATGGGGCCCCGCAGTGCGGCGGTGTTCCGGCTGATCCCTCCGGGCGGTGCAATTTGATGCAGGCGGGAAAATGGTGTATACTATACCATTGAGGTGAAAAAACAATGGCAACTTATCTGGTTGATACCGAGAATGTGGGCACCGCCTGGCTTGCCGTGGCGGAACAGATGCGCCCCGAAGATAAAATGTGTGTGTTCGCTTTTTCCGGCGACGCAAAGCTGAGCATTAACTTTTCCATGCTGGAAACCTGCATGCGGGCTTCCGGTCAGATTGAGATCGTGTGGTGCGGCGAGAAGGTACACACCAAAAACGCAATGGATTTTGCCATTGCATCCTATGTGGGTCTGTGTGCTGCCAACGGAGAAAGACAGATTTATATTGTCTCCAACGACAGTGATTACGAGGTGCTGTCCGGTTTCTGGGCACAGCGGGGCGTGATGGTGGAAAAACTGGCAGTCGGTCAGGGTTATGCCAACGCCAAAGAAATTGCCTCCCGCAAGGTGGAACCGGCGCGGGAGCCGGAGCTGAATCCCCGGAAAAAGCGCATCCGGGTGCTGCTGAACGGTGACAATGAAGCCGCCGAGCTGGTTTATCGGGTATGCGAAACCATTCCCGAAAATGCCAAGAAAAAGGGCAAGCGCTTTTTGGAGGCACTGGAAAAGGAACCCCGCTTCAAAAAGATGGCAGAGAAGAAGAAAAAGAGCATCGTGGAAAAGGCCAACGGTGTCACCGGCATCTACTTTGACCGGCAGGAAAAGCTGCGGGAGCCCTGAGGCGCTTCCCGGCCAGACAGTCAAAACCACCGGCTGAGCCGGTGGCTTGAGTAAGCCCTAGAAGGGCATAATACTAGCAAAGCCCCTTAAGGGG
>NZ_CAXSWZ010000051.1:0-12656 GCF_964241245.1 Allofournierella massiliensis | reverse complement strand
CAGAGCCGTCTCTGTGCTCCGATGGGAAGATTGTTCCGGCAGTTCCACCTGCACCGGCACGATCTCCTGCGGCGCCAGAAGTTCTCCGGCCAATTCATCCCGAAGCCGTTTTTGCCACCGCATGAAAGTGGAATAGCCAATGCCGTTCTCTGCGCACCACTCCCGCTTGCTTTTTCCGCTGTGCGCACACTCCTGCACAAGCTGCAGGCACCGCTGCTTTTTCAGATTTACATATTCCTTGCCCATTTTATCGCTCCTTTGTGAGACTTTTGAGACTTCTGAGATTTTTGCGACTTCTTAGACTTTTGAGACCGCATTTCTCGTTTGTCCCATTTCCTTCTATTGTCCCACATCCTTTCAGCTTTCGGAAGCCGGGGTATTATGGAGCGGTTACCCTTTAACTCTAATACTTTTTACCATTGTAAGCAAACTCCTCTCTAGGACAAGCTTTTTATATTATATCATACTCACACAAAAAAGCCTAAAGCCACAAATATTTTTCTTGCATATTCACAAAACAATATAGCTCTCCCTTGTCCGCTCCCCTGCTCTTTGACAACTCTTTTCATTTATCCAAAAATCCCAGAGATTATCGACTCTGGAATGATTTCGATCAGGGCGACACCGCCACCGCTCATCAGCTGCTCCATGCCTCGACTCTTTTCTTCAGGGTATCAGTGCCATAACCTTCCAGCAGATTGATTGCACCCCAGATACCGAAATCGGCGTCCAGTGCCATAACGAGAGTCTGCAATACCTCAACTGTGCTTCGGATATGTAAACAGGCAGCAGATGCTGCCTGCCCTTTGAGCGTTTGTATAATTTTACTCCGCATCCTCCTCAATGACAAAAAACTCATCCTTCGGGTGGAGCTTTGCTCTGGTGTCCAGATACTTCTCGATGTCGAAGGTGAGCTTCTTATCATAATCGGCTGTGTACTTGTAGTTTGGGTGCTGGGTCAGATCATATTTATCGGAGAGAAACGGCCGGACACCTCTCAGCTGCAGGGTACATTTCCTGCATCGCAGCCCTGGACAGCTTCTCGTATCTGCGCAGCAGTTCTTCCCGCTTACCCATTTGCCGCACCTTCTCTCTGTGCCCGGTTGATTCTGGTGGCCCGCAGCCAAACGTCCAGCTCCTGATAGCAGACAGCACTGACACATGGCTGCCCTTTTGCATAGCAGCAGCCTTCGCACTTCTTTTCCTGCGCGGTCATCACAGCTTCGGCCAGATAGTAGCAATTCTGCTTGCCGAGGATGCAGCCGACCTTGCGGTTTTTCCAGAAGAAACATTTGCGACAGGTATCGGGCCTGTCCGCATAGTACCGGATTCCATCAATCAGAATGATTTTGCGCTTTGCCTTTTTGCTCATTTCGATATCCTCCTTGGTTTGATCCGTTTTCGTCTTCGTCCGAAAACGACAAAAGCCCTGTGGTGAGGGTCAGTCACCACAGGGCTATGTAAGATATCGATATTTCGTTTTCACGGGCACTTGAAGCCGTAATTATTGTGCTTCACTCTTCTGGGACAAGCAAGAAACAGCGAGACACGCCAATCCGATTCCGAGCATGCCCATTCCCGAAGTTGCGTCCAATTCATT
The DNA here is from genome assembly GCF_964241245.1 of Allofournierella massiliensis. NCBI lineage: Bacteria > Bacillati > Bacillota > Clostridia > Eubacteriales > Oscillospiraceae > Allofournierella > Allofournierella massiliensis. The sequence continues at coordinate 11,056 of NZ_CAXSWZ010000051.1, read as the reverse complement.
TAACACGGACAGCACAGCCACTCCAACACCCATTGCCAGAGCGACTGCCTTCATAATCAAATGGACCATCGGCATGATATTTTTCTTATCTGCTTTCTGTGAATCCGCTTTGACCTGCATCAGTTCATCTACGCTTATGTCAAAACACTCTGCAAGCTTTGGGATTGTATTTACATCCGGACAAGATAAATCTCTTTCCCATTTGGATACGGCCTTATCCGTTACCCCCATTTTTTCAGCCAGTTCAAGCTGTGTCATTCCATTTTCTTTTCTCAATGATGCAATCATCATGCCAAGCGTTTTCTTTTCCATTTGCTTCAGGCTCCTTCTTTTGATGTCTGCATCATATCACTTTCGCCACGATTTACTCAAGCGACCACCAGTTTAGTTCAGTAGACCTGTGGTTTACCCGCTTTTTGGTATGGCCTTCTTTCTAATCCCGGCGCTTGTTTTTAGAAATCCAAAATTTCTCTGTCCGGGCCGCTAATGCATTTAGAAATCCATCCCTCAAGCCTGTCCACTTCTAATACTTCCTAACGTACTTGTGTTTCAGATCTTATCCCTAAAACTTTCGTGTCCACTTTTGGGGGTACAGTTTACCGTTATATGGTATGTAACTAATGTCTGTGAGCAGCACTGTCCTTGGACCACTTGTTGTGAATTCTCGATTCACCAGATTAGGAGAAACATGGCTGGTATGCATAGCCTGCATCATTTTTCGATAAGGATTCACCTTGCGAATCGGACAATATAGTCGGTATTTTTCCATGATTCTGCGGATTTTCTTGATGTTCATCACCACTGGTGGATTCAGATGAAGAAGCCTCATATAGATGCTTCGGGCACCTTTTTTGTAGCCACGGTGATTATACGCTTGAAGAATCAATTCAAAATCCCTGCAGTCCTGTTCTTCCAGCTCCGCACGATACTGTGAAGCATTTAGCCATCGGTAGTATCCTGATCTGGATACACCGGCCAGCTGACACATGGTTTGGATATCAAGCTGATTGTCTTCCTCCTGCAAGGCTGCATGGATTATCATAAATTTTGCCGATGCCTTGCCCATGATTATCTCCTTTGCTTTTCCGGCTGATCCACTGCAGAAACTTTTTTTAAAAATTCAATCTCCTGGTGTAGGTAAGCCACTTCGCATTGAAGACGATTAATCATTTGTCGATCCGTCAAAACTGCCTGTTCTTCTGGCGAAGCATCGAAAAGTGAACCTGCCTTATTATGCCTGGCCTCTCTGAAGCCGATTTCTGAAACTGCTTCCATCCGTATTTTCTGAGAAATTCCATTCAAACGAGGCTTGCCTATAATCTCTATGGGGTATCCAAGCCTTGGCAGTATTTCTCTTGGGGGAATTCCCTCGGAATAAAGGCGCATAAATTCGGCTTTGAATGCAACCGTAAAACTAAGTGTATTGGCATCAACATAGGCTGTATACGGATTTCTTCTCAAAAAAGTAAGCTCTTCTTCTGTGAACTGTCGTTTGGCCATAGTGCGTCCTCCTGCTGTGAATATTATAGCATGAAGAACTTCCCGTAAAAGCGAATCTCATCGTGTCCACTTTTTTTCTAAGACAAAGCGTAAAACTAACAGTCTGCCTGTCCACTTCTAATACTTCCTAACGCACTTGTGTTTCAGATCTTATCCCTAAAACTTTCGTGTCCACTTTTGGGGGGTACAGTTTAAATCACCTTTTCTGTTAGCAGACTTTTTGCAAGGGTTTTAGGCCGTGTTAGCAAGGTACCTGATTTCGTTAGCAAATTTTGCTTTTTCCTGCTAATTTTGTTAGCAAACCCGTCTGAAGAAAATTCAAACAAGGAACGGTCAACTTTCTTTGCAAATTCAAAAATTCCGTTAGCAAGCCACCTTCACGCCGTTAGCAAGCTGGATTTTTCTTCCATTTTTCCAAAATAGCGAAAAAAGGAAAATGCCGAAAACCCTTGATTTATCAGGGGTTTTCGGCATTGAACCTGGTGTCCTTGGCGGGATTCGAACCCACGGCCTTTCGCTTAGGAGGCGAATGCTCTATCCTGCTGAGCTACAAAGACTTATATGAAATTGAACTTGGAACAATCACTTTTGGCGCGGAGTTGATTGGTTGAGCACAACCTTAGGAGGCGAATGCTCTATCCTGCTGAGCTACAAAGACTTATATGAAATTGAACTTGGAACAATCACTTTTGGCGCGGAGTTGATTGGTTGAGCACAACCTTAGGAGAAGAGCCTAATGAGCTAAGCCAAATGCAACGGAACACAAAGAAAACCAGTAATATCAAGGCTTTTCCCGTATTACCTTATATACAGAGTACAACCAAAATCAAACCCAAACAAGGGTGAATTTCCCCTTGTTTTTTGCAAGCTGTTAGCAAACCTCTTTGTTTTCAGGAGCCGTCATCAGTTCAATCTGCTTCTGAAACCGCACCATTTTCGTTGAACTATATACAAGGGGGTAGTGGGTCTTTCTTGGGAGCCGACCTCAAGTCGTTTTCTCCCCCCTAGAACCCCCCTAACCATCTGAAGGAGAAGAATAACTATCTGAAAATAGAATATCTATCCTCATCCTGTTATTTGCATCTTGCCAAATAACAGGATTTTTTATAGCTAATTCTGAAACTAACTGGAGGAATCTTTCATGCGAAGAGTAAGCAAAGCACAAATTCAAAATGCCCGGCAAATCGGAGTTTTGGATTACTTCCGGATTTGCAAGCCCCATGAACTGATCAAAGTAAGTGCCCACGATTTTCGGACCCGCACACACAGTAGCCTTGTCATCAGTGACAATGGTCTGTTTCACTGGTACCGCGCAGGTGTAGGCGGAAACAATGCAATCGACTATCTGCTCAAGGTAGAAAATATGGATTTCGTTAGCGCAGTACGGTTGCTGAATGAACTCCAACCTGTCCGCGCCTCTTTTCAGCCGGTGCCTCATCCGATGAATACTCCTTCTATTCAAAAATCCTTTGAGCCACCGGTACCTGATCGAAGCAACGAAACCATTCAGGCGTATCTTTATCGCCGCGGCATCAGTGGCAAAGTATTTCGTTTTTGCCGCAATGCAGGCACCGTTTACCAAACAACCCGTGGAGGATATAAAAACTGTGTTTTCCTTGGCCTGGATTTCCAAGGCACACCACGTTCTGCTTTCACACGCAGCTGCCAAGGAACTTGGCGTGGTGATATAGCCGGAAGTCAAAAGAAATACGGTTTTCTGATTCCTGCCGATGATGAGGACTGTTCCACTGTGGCAATTTTTGAAGCTCCCATTGATGCCATGTCTGGTGCTTCGCTCACACAATACCAACGAGAAAAGCCTTGGCGAAGCCAGTTCTATCTGGCAATGGGTGGCCTGAATCATCAATCCGTGGATTACTTTCTGGAAAATCATCCGCAGATTCGAACCATCAATCTTTGTTTGGATAACGATGCCCCTGGCCGGAATTTTACCAAGCAACTTCTGGAATCTCTTTCAACCAGAGGATATATCGTGATCGACAGCCCTCCCAGTATCGGAAAAGACTATAACGAACAGCTCATTTATCAAAAGCAACATCTGAACTCGTCCCCTATCCGATGAATAAACCTCTTTTAAGGAGATTAGAAAACATGAAACAAAAACGTATTACTGCAATCCAAGCCTATTGGAAAGGCGTGCGCTGTGCAGAACATCTCATCCGTGGCCTGAAGCAAATGTCTGAGCGCGATCCCGACGCATCTCCCAGCCTCATTGCAAACGCAATTTATGTCCTGACCTATTATGCAACCGGTCGCGACTGTCTTCGCCTGATGCCCATCTATTTCCGTATGTTGGGCATGGAAGTTCCCCGCCCCATTCGCCATCTTCCCAGCAGTTCCGATGAAAACCTTACTACTTCATTTCGCGTAGGACTTTTCGTTGGTCTGGAGGAGATCTTGGACAACTCGGATACTATGATCGAACAAACGGAGGAATTCTAATGAAAACCATTGCCATTGCCAATCAAAAGGGTGGTGTGGGGAAAACCACGACTGCTGTTAATCTGGGTGTAGCTCTTGCTCAGCAAGGCTACAAGGTTTTATTGGTGGATGCCGATCCACAGGGCGATCTGAGCTGCTATCTTGGCTGCTATGACATGGAATCCGGAAACGGCACACTCAGCACCATGATGGATGATGTAATCAATGATCGCCCCATCACCAATGCGGTGCGCCATCACGAAGAAGGCGTCGATTACATTCCGTCTGATATCGAACTGTCCGATATGGAAGTGCGGCTGGTTAATGTAATGGCCCATGAACGGGTGCTTGAACAGGCACTGGAGCCACTTCAGGACAAATATGATTATTGCCTGATCGATTGTATGCCCAGCCTGGGGATTCTCACGGTTTCTTCACTGGTTGCTTCTGACAGAGTTCTGGTTCCTGTACAGGCACAGCACTTCGCTATGAAAGGTCTGATTTCCCTGGTAAAAAGCATTCAGCAGGTGCGGCGGCGAATCAATCCCCGTCTGGAACTGGATGGTATTGTAATCACCATGGTGGACAAGCGCACTAATCTTTCCCGCGATGTGAGTGCCGCCCTGCGCCGGGCCTATGGCCATCAGATCAAAATTTATGGTTCTGAAATCCCCATCAGCACCAAAACGGCAGAGAGTGCAGCCACCGGACGCAGCCAACTGAGCTACGATCCCAATGGCGCTGCCAGCAGAGCATACCAATCGTTGGCAAAGGAGGTTACACAGGGTGAACGAAAAAATGTACGGACAGAACATCAGTCTGCCCTCACTCGATAATCTGTTCAGTTCCGAATCGGATCGACAAGATGCAAAACTTGAAAAAGTACAGAATCTGCGATTGTCGGAACTGTTTTCTTTCAAAGACCATCCCTTTCAGATTCGTGACGATGAAGAGATGCAGAAGATGGTAGACAGCATCAAAGATCATGGCGTACTGACCCCTGCCATCGTGCGCCCTCGCCCAGAAGGCGGATACGAACTGGTATCCGGCCACCGGCGGCATCGTGGCTGCACACTCGCGGGGCTGGACACCATGCCCTGCATTGTAAGGGAAATGGATGACGATACTGCCGTAATCTTAATGGTAGACAGCAATTGCCAGCGAGAACATATCCTGCCCAGTGAGCGCGCCAAAGCATATAAGATGAAACTGGAAGCCGTGAAGCATCAAGGCAAACGGCATGATTTAACTTCTGCTCAAGTTGAGCAGAAGTTGTGGGCAGTGAATCAAGTTGCTGAAGAGAGCGGAAATAGTCGAGCACAGATTCAACGATATATTCGCTTAAATGATCTCATCCCCGACCTGCTGAACATGGTGGATGAAGGTCAGCTGAAACTCACTCCCGCAGTGGAACTGAGTGCTCTTGCTCCACACGAGCAGGAAGAAGTTCTTGAATACCTTCAATACATGGAATGCACCCCTTCCCTGTCCCAGGCGCAGAAATTGAAAACTGCCAGCAAAAATGCGCCGCTTACACCGGAAAGCATTGAAAAAATTATGTCTGCCAAAATCCCCAGCGTTTCCGCGCGGGAGCCGCAGATACGTCTGTCCGTATCGAAGGTTGAACAATATTTTCCGAAGGGTTATACCATAGAGCAGATGGAACAATATATTATCCGTTTGCTGGAAAACTATGAACGCAACCGTTCTCGGGAAGGACGGTGACAGAAAATGGTTCGACTTCTTATCATAGAACCCGGCTACTGTCCGTACATTGCAAACTTCGACAACATCGAATCGGCTGTCCGTGAAGTGATTCCGGGCACATCGCAGCTGACCCTGCCCTTCGACACCGCAAAAATCGGAATGCTGTGCAGCGAAAATCAGTCCGGTTTGAAGTTCAATCGACAAATCAACGAAGATTTTTCCGTATATGGTCGCTGCATTATCTGTGGGGTACGGGAAAAAGCCGCAACCGGCCTGAGCCGGGAACAGGCAGACAGGTACAGCAGAAAATATTTTCTACCGGAAAGCACTTTGCAGGATGGAGATTTTCCCATTGCAAAAGCAAAACCGATGGATGAGCGTTTTGGCCGGAAGGTTCGCTTCTGGGAACGCTGACCAATTTACCACAGGAGGAACATAGATAATGACTGAACTGAAAATAAGCACGCCCTATGCCGAATTTATTGTCACCCCTGCTGTGCAGGAAGAGCAAAAATACTGTTTCACACAAGATATGTATTCGGATGCAAGAGGTGCCTGTATTGGTCACCTGCGAGGATATTGGGAGGGCATTTCTCCTGTCCCCTATACAAACTGGTGGCCGGACACATTCCCGGAAAAATCTTCCGAATTCAAGGAAGAGTTGGCGCATCTGTTCCATGGGCTGCAATCTTCCGGACTTCTGGCGGATCGGGCCACGATGAACGCACGATGCAATCGATTCCCTTCTGCCGTCATCAAGACGCAGTTCCGAAAAGAGATGGCGTTCCGCATCAACACCGAACATCGCATCTATTTTCTGCGCTGCATCCCCCACAAGGGTGAATACAACTTCTACCTGTACTGCTATGATCGGAACGCTCTCATGGAAATTTTCCGGCGGGGAAAGGACGCTCGACTTATTGTTTCAGTGAATATAAAATCATATATCAAATGATGGTCACCCTAAACTACGCGGGACAAATAAAACAACTCTCCAAAATGGTGTAATGTGTTTATAACTACGGGTAGGAATAACGAACGATATAGAAACTATTTAATCTGACCTCAGTCAATATAAAAAGGATCAAAAGCATGAAAACTCAACAAATCATTGAGCAAACTATAAACCAGCAGAAAAAATCACTCATTGCAGACAAATCTGATTCGGTCATTCACCTGTTGACCCGGCGAGGAATTTTGCCAAACAATCAAATCACGGATTCTCATATTCGTCAAGCACAGCAAGAAAAGCAGCGCCGGATGTATCACAATACACAACTACTTCTTGAGCAATACCGAAATATTGCTTGGGCACTGGAGTGTTTCCCCGATACAATTGCAGAGGAATTGGATCATCCTCTAGGCAATCTGGATTCTCTGCTCGGAAAGATGGATTTAGAAATGAGCCTCGGCAATCAAAAGCTGCAGAATCGATTGGAAAGTATAAAAAAATCCCGACTACTTCTTGATCGAGTCAATGAAGCGCTCACGGTTCTGAAAAAAAAGCCAGGCAACGGACCGAAAATGTATAAGCTAATCTACCACACCTATCTGGCTCCAGAAAAGCTAAGCCACGAAGATTTGATCTACCATCTTTCCATTTCTTCACGGCATTATTATCGGCTTCGTCAGCAAGCCATAACAATTTTATCCATCCGTCTATGGGCAAGTCCCTCCAGTGAAATGGATTCCTGGCTTGAACTTTTGACATTATTAGACAGCCTTTGAGACAAGCGTCTCAGAGTATCACTTCCTTAAACGAAGATTACGATGAAATGCCTTCGTGCAAAACCGAGCAGCGTATTTCCTCAGAATCACACCAAATACGTTCTCCAAATTTACATCTTTTGCAATGACCTGAATTTTCATTTCTTCATACAATGTTGAAACTACACCATACTATGTTCGCATCAAAATATTTTTATACACAATTGGTTTCTCATATGATATGATGAAAACAAGCTTTCTTTCAATGTCATAACCACAAATTGATTTGTAATCTCTCTAATAGAAGAAAGAACAGAAAGGGCGGATGAAATATGGAAAATTTCATCAAAGAATTAACAATCATTGACTTTTTAGGAATTCTTGTTCCGGGAAGCCTTGTGTTATTATTGTTCAGTCAAGACTATCCCATACGGAATATCTGGTGTGGATTTTTTGGTAGTAGCTCTGCGGCCGACACGATTATCTTTTTAGTCGCTGGCTATTTAACTGGAATGCTAATCCATGAGTTGGGTGATCTGCTGGAAAAGATAATATGGGCATGCCCTTACTTGAATCCACGTTATCATGCTGCGAAAAACGTTTACTTTGCTCAAAAAAACATATATAATGTGATTTCCCCCTCTCATGTGACAAACACCCATGAAATGCATCTTGAAAATCAAGATCGTACAATAGCTTTGCAATTCATTATTTCAAACATTGCAGTCTGTGTCATTCTTATATCAGTGTTTTTCTTTCCGTTCCTACTAAAATACAGCTGCAGCAAGGATGTTTTACTGGTTTTATTGATTCTTCTCACCTTACCAGTGATGTTCATAAAAGAAATGCTTGTACGTTCAAAAAGCAATCAACTCTCTGCTGTATTAAAATACGTTAAACAAAACCCTGCAATTCAAGTAAAGATATTTGGAAAGGCAAGTGCAGCAAAACGTCAGATATTCGATGGATTTTATTGCATCATGCGTAATCTATTACTTGTTATCGGGTCAGCGAATATCTATGCTCTCTGTTTTACTGACTCTCCCCACTTTTCTCAACAAGTTAAAAATTTTTATGACAATAACAGTCTACTTGCAATCTATTTTATTGCCAGTATTCTTATGCTGATTCGATGCTTGCATACGCCGCTCAAAAAGTGCAGCTTGACCGCAGATGATGGTGCATCACCTCCGCTTAAATGGTGTACCAATTCCGCCGAAATGGTGCATGGCGGCCGCAGGCGTGGTGCACGGGGCCGCCATGCGGGGAATCACTCGGGAATGCCCTTGCGCTTGCGCATGGACTCGCCCTCAATCTGGATGGTATAGGCGTTGTAGATGATCCGGTCACAGATGGCATCGGCGAGAGTCGGATCGTACAGGTTCTCGTGCCACTCGCTGGTGTCGTACTGGGAGCAGAAGATAGTGGAGGCCACCTTGTTTCTTGCCTCTACCAGTTCCAGCACATCCCGGGCCTCGGCCTCCTTGAGGGGATAGAGCAGCCACTCATCCAGGATGAGCAGTTTCTCTTTCCTGAGCTTTTTCATATAGTCCCGGTAGGTTCCGTTGGCCCGGGCCACAGAGATCTCCACCAGCAGATCGGGCAGGCGAATATACCGCACGGAATAGAAACTGCGGCTGGCAGCCATGCCAAGGGCGCAGGCCAGATAGGTCTTTCCGGCCCCAGTGGCTCCCAGAACGATGACATTGTGTGCTTCCTGGAGGTAGGTGCAGGAGGCCAGGCGCAGGATCTGCTCCCGATCCAGCCTTCGTTCCGGGTGATACTCAATATTCTCGACGCAGGCAGCAGGATCTGCGTAACCGGCGTTGCGGATGAGCCGGGTCAGGCGGTTGCTTTTCCGGGCGCTCCACTCCGCATCCACCAACATGGCAAACCGATCCTCAAAGGAAACGGTCTGGAATTGGCTGTCCTGCAGCTGGGTTGAAAAGGCTTCTGCCATGACGCCCAAGTGCATCTCCTGCAGCTTACGTACGGTTTCATTGCTCAGCATGGTCATTCCCCCCTCTTGTAGTAGCCGGCGCCTCGGGTAAACTTATGGGCTTTGGGCTCTTCCGGTTTGGGTAGAGCATCCTCATCCAGCAGCTTGTCCTGTCCGGATTTCAGGATGGACTGGACGCTTTTCAGGCTGGGGGAAGATGTGTAAGAGAGGGCTTTCCGACAGGCGTTCTCCACCCGCTGCGGGGAATAGCGCTCTGCCAGTTTCAGCAGGGCCATACAGGACTTGTAACCCTGCTGCTCTATCTTGTGGGCAGAGAGGAAAAGCCGCACCACGGCAGCGGTGTGCTGGCCAATCTGCTCCGCCCAGCGGATGAAACGCTCACCATTCCATTGCAGGTAGGCCTGGTGGTCCGGCGGCATATGATCCTCCACCGTGCTGTACTGGTTGGGACGGCCATGAAGCCGCAGATGAGAGGCGATACGGGTGCCAGAGAAGAAAATTTCTACTGTGGTCCGGGTAAGGCGCACATCCACCTGCTGCTTGATGTACTCATACGGCACGGAGTAGTTCATGCGCTCCACACTGATGTGGTAGTTATACTGGACGGTTGCCACTTTCCAGACTGCCAGCTCGAAAGGAGCTGCCGGCAGCGGCTGCAGAAAGAGCTGCTCCTCGGCAAAACAGGATGCCCGGCTGCCTTCTCGTTTCTGAAATGGCTTGTGGTTGAAGGTTTCCAGCTTCTCACGGATTGCTTGATTCAGTTCCACAAGGGACAGAAACTGGCGGTTGCGCAGAGCAGCCAGGATCCAGGTAGAGACCACGCCGACGGAGCCCTCCACAAAGGCCTTGTCCTTGGGACTGCGGGGCCGGGCGGGGAGAATGGCGGTGCCGTAGTGCTCCGCCATCTCCTGGTAGGACTTGTTGAGCACAGTCTCTGTACGGGAGTTCTTGACAATACCGGTCTTGAGGTTGTCCGGCGTGAGGATGCGGGTGACGCCGCCGAAATACCGGTAGGCGTTGACATGGCCGGTAATCCAGGATTCCTGCTTCATGCCCAGGAAAGCCTCTGTGTAGGCGTAGCCGCTGTATGGCAGCACCGCCACAAACAGGTAGGTCTCCAGCCGTTCCCCGGAGTCTGTGTCCACCAGAGCCACTGTCTGGCCCGCCCAGTCTACCTGCATGGTCTCGCCGGGCTTGTGTTCCAGGTGCATGGTGGCTTTAGTTTTGTGGACATAGTCCGCGTAATACTTGTTGAACTGAGTGGACTTGTAGGGCAGCTCGCCGTTCTGACAGCACTGCTCGCAGTATTCCACCCACAGCAGGCTCAGGGTAACACCGCTCTTCTGCATTTCACGGTGTACCCATTCGTAGTCCGGCATTTTGTAAACAGGCCCCTTTGACTCGGTTGGAAATAGCCACTGGGAAACTTCCTGCTGCGACATGGACTGCGCTTGCTGCCAGCCAAGCTGCTGCTCCCGAGCCCGGGCTAATGTGCGTGTGACCGTGTTGCGGCCGCAGCCAACGGCATCCGCAATTTCTTGGTGTGTGAGTCCCAGCCTTTTCAGCCGGAGGATCTCTTTGTGATTGACCATGGTAAGGCCTCCTAAATTGAATTTGCATCTGACGATGCTAAACTCATTTTAGTGGCCATCCTGTCAATGCATGCATTCTGCGGCGCCCAGCGGCAGCTGGTGCGGTGGCCAGCGGCAGCTAAGCGCCGCTAACGGCAGCCCCGTTTAG
>NZ_CAXSWZ010000050.1:0-13111 GCF_964241245.1 Allofournierella massiliensis | reverse complement strand
CACACCATTATACCGCATTCCCTTTCCTTATACGAGAAAAAGACCACCGATAGGTGGCCTTTTTCGACAGGCTGAGACCGGCATGCAATTTTGCATGCCGGTCTTTTTCTGCCTGCGAAATCCAAAGAAGGCGGAATGAAGTCCCATGGATCCGCCCACACTGGATACGGAGGTGAGCGGCATGACCCAAAAGCGACTGGCTGCGCTGTTCGGAACAGTTCTCGTGGCATTTTCGGTGGTGATGGGGCGCCTGTATCTTCTGGCGCAGAATCAGGAATACGCACAGACCGCACAGGCGCAGACGGTTACCACTCTTACGCTGGAAAACAGCAGGGGAAATCTGTACGACTGTAACGGAACAGCCATCACCGGATACGGCCAGCAGTATTATGCGCTGTCCATTCCGGGGGAAAGCAGCTACGCGGAGCTGTTTCAGTATGTGCCGTACAGTGAGCAGGCTTATCTTTATGAAAAGCGGAATGCACTGTCGCCCTTTCTGGTTCAGGTAGACCGGGATCTGACCGATCAGGGGATCTATACCTATTCCGTACCCAATCGATACTGCCCGGTACCGCTGGCAGAGCATCTGATTGGCTATCTGAACGGGGATGGCAGCGGGGTGGCGGGGCTGGAGCTGGCATTTGACGAATTACTCAGCAGTGGTCAGTCCACCCGGGAAATTCAATGCGTGACAACTGCACAGGGGTCTCTGCTGGCGGGCAGTGAACCGCAGCTGCTGGAAAGCCAGGCGGAAGGGCAGGGGGTAATGCTCACACTGGATACCGCTACCCAACGGGTGTGTGAAGCCATCGCGCAACAGTCCATGGTCACCGGCTGCATCCTTGTACTGGACGTAAAAACGGCAAAGGTTCGTGCCAGCGTCAGCGTTCCGGAATTCGACCCGAACAACATCCAGGCCAGCCTGCAGGATGAGAATTCGCCCTTTTTGAACCGGGTTCTCTGTCAGTACAATGTGGGATCTGTATTCAAGCCGGTATTGGCAGCGGCAGCTCTGGAACGCGGCATCGGCTGGTACAGTATGGAATGCGAAGGTGTGATCACCATCAGTGATCATGATTACCACTGCGCTCTGGACAGAGCCCACGGTCTGATGAACATCCGCGGTGCATTGGAAAAAAGCTGCAACTGTTTTTTCATTGATCTGGGAATGCAGCTGGGCGGTGCACGCATTGCAGAACTGGCCCGAAAGTTTGGGTTTGGTCAGACGGTATATCTGGCTGGCGGTTTGAAAAGTGCCGAGGGCGTGGTGCCGGAGGAGGAGACGCTGGAGGATCTGGGCCAGCTGGCAAACTTCAGCTTTGGTCAGGGCCAACTGATGGCCGCGCCGGTACAGCTGGCCGCAGCTTATAACGCTCTCGCAGCAGATGGAATCTATCGCAGCCCCAGCTTTCTGGAAGCGGTGATTGATGAGGACAGCGGCGAGGTGGTTCGGAATTTGTATCAGCCGGAAACCCGTAAGGTGGTGAGTGAATCCACTGCCGAAGCCCTGTGCGACATGCTGGCTGGCGTGGTGAACGAGGGCATCGGTGTGCAGGCCGCCCCGCAGAATGGCACCGCTGCGGGCAAAACCGGAACCGCACAGACTGCCGTGTTCGACGAAGAGGGCAGGGAAGAGATGAACTACTGGTTTGCGGGTTTTTACCCGGTCGAAGATCCGCTATATACCATTGTGGTATTACAGGATGGTACTCCGGAACCTGGAACAAGCTCCGCCACCGTGTTTGCACAGGTGTGCGACGGGCTGTTCTGGCTGCAAAATGAAGAGACTCGCGCCCGAATTCTGCATCAGCAGGAGAAGCTGGAGGAAGAACAGTCAAAATTCGCTGCTGACAGTTGACAAGCAGAGCGGCACGCGCTATACTGATAAAGTAAATGATCATGATAATGGCTGTGATAGGGCCAATGACGGGCAGACAGCTCCAGAGAGGGAATCATACGGTGCAAGATTCCTGCTTTTCCTCCCGTCGCATGCCACCCTTGAGCCCTCGGCGAAGAGCCGGGCGTAACGCGGCGTTAACGCGCAAAAAGCGGCGGTTCTGAAGCATCAGGGCCGCAATCTGGGTGGTACCACGGAGATTTTTTAGCCTTCGTCCCTGTTTGGGGGCGTGGGCTATTCTTTTTTCTGGGAAGTCCGGCTGTAATCTGATCTGGCGCTTTGCACACAAAACATGTAGAGGAGTTATGAACGATGCAATGGACCGGTTTGAATGAACTGCGTGAAAAGTATCTTTCGTTTTTCGAGAGCAAGGGTCATCTCCGTCTGGATAGCTTCCCCCTGGTGCCGAAGAGCGACAACAGCCTGCTGCTGATCAACAGTGGTATGGCTCCCATGAAGAAATGGTTCCTGGGTCAGGAAGAGCCCCCGTGCCATCGGGTGACCACCTGCCAGAAGTGCATCCGCACCCCGGATATCGAGCGTGTGGGCATCACCGCCCGTCACGGCACCTATTTCGAGATGCTGGGTAACTTCAGCTTCCAGGACTACTTCAAGAAGGAAGCCACTGCCTGGGCCTGGGAATTCCTGACCAAGGTTCTGGAGATTCCCGCCGAGCTGCTGTACATCTCCGTTTACGAGGATGACGACGAAGCCTGGGACATCTGGACCAAGGAGATCGGCATTGCCGAGGATCACATGGTTCGCTTCGGCAAGGAGGACAACTTCTGGGAGCACGGCTCCGGCCCCTGCGGCCCCTGCAGCGAGATCTACTTTGACCGCGGCCCCGAGCACGGCTGTGGCAAGCCCGACTGCAAGGTTGGCTGTGACTGCGACCGCTACATGGAGGTCTGGAACCTGGTGTTCAGCCAGTTCGATTCCGACGGCAAGGGCAACTACACCCGTCTGGAGCGCCCCAACATCGATACCGGCATGGGCCTGGAGCGTCTGGCCTGCGTGATGCAGGGCGTGGGCAACCTGTTCGAGGTTGATACCGTTCGCGCCATCCTGAACCATGTGGAGAAGATCAGCGGCAAGACCTACGGTCAGGACGCCAAGACCGATATCTCCATCCGCGTGATCACCGACCACATCCGCTCCACCACCTTCATGGTGAGCGATGGCATCATGCCTTCCAACGAGGGCCGCGGCTATGTTCTGCGCCGTCTGCTGCGCCGTGCCGCCCGTCACGGCCGGATGCTGGGCATCACCCGCCCCTTCCTGACCGAGCTGGTGGATACCGTTATCCACGAGAACAAGGCCGGCTATCCCGAGCTGGAGGAGCATGCCGACTACATCAAAAAGGTTATCGGCACCGAAGAGGAACGCTTCTATAAGACCATCGATCAGGGCATGACCATCCTGAATGGCCTGATCGACAACATCACCAAGGCTGCCGTGGCCGGCAAGGAGAAGATTCTCTCCGGTATCGACGCCTTCAAGCTGAACGACACCTTCGGCTTCCCCCTGGATCTGACCCGCGAGATTGCCGCTGAGGCTGGCATTACCGTGGACGAGGAGAACTTCCACTCCGAGATGAAGAAGCAGAAGGAGAAGGCCCGCAAGGATCGTCTGTCCCGCGGCATCTCTGGCTGGGATTCCGATCTGTTCAGTGAGCTGACCGTACCCGCTACCGTGTTCACCGGCTATGAAAAGCTGGAGGACAAGGGCCAGGTGATGGCTCTGTCCGATGGCGAGGAACTGGAGGATGCCATCTCCACCGACGAGGGCGCCAAGGAAGGCGTTCTGGTGGTTCTGGATCAGACTCCCTTCTACGCCGAGAGCGGCGGACAGGTTGCCGACACCGGTTCCATCGTAACCACCGACGGTGCCCGTCTGGAAGTGAAGGATGTAAAGAAGACCGGCAAGGGCTACTTCGTTCACACCTGCACCCTGATGGAGGGTACCGTAAAGGTTGGCGACAGCGTGACCGCTGCTGTGTCCAAGGGCCGCCGGATGTCCATCGCCCGTAACCACACCAGTGCCCATCTGCTGCAGAAGGCTCTGCGCGAGGTGCTGGGCAGCCATGTGCATCAGGCCGGTTCCTACGAGGACGACGAGCGGGTGCGCTTCGACTTCACTCATTTCAGCGCTGTAACTCCCGAAGAGCTGGCTCTGGTGGAGCATATCGTGAACCAGAAGATCTTCGAGGCTCTGGACGTAAACATCCAGAACCTGCCCATTGCAGAGGCAAAGAAGATGGGCGCCATGGCCCTGTTCGGTGAGAAGTACGGCGATGTGGTTCGCGTTGTGGACGTGAACGGCTGGTCCACCGAGTTCTGTGGCGGTACTCATGTGAAGAACACCGCTCAGCTGGGCTGCTTCAAGATTCTCAGCGAGTCCAGTGTAGCCGCCGGTATCCGTCGTATCGAGGGCACCACCGGCTACGGCGTGCTGAACCTGCTGGACGAGCGCACCGAGATGCTGCACAAGGTGGCAGATGCGCTGAAGGTCAACAACATGAAGGATCTGCCCCTGCGCGCTGTGGCTGTGGCCAGCGAGGTGAAGGCTCTGAGCAAGGAGCTGGATGCCGCCAAGGCCGCTGCTGCTGCCAGCAAGATCGACGGCCTGTTTGAGGCTGCCGAGGATGTGAACGGCATCAAGATTCTGACCGCCTACTTCTCCGGTACCGCTCCTGAAGCACTGCGCAGCATGGCGGAAAAGGTACGCGACAAGGCCCCCAACACCGTGGCAGCTCTGGTTGGCTCCACCGACGGCAAGATTACCCTGGCAGTTGCCTGCGGCAAAGGTGCGCTGGATGCAGGCCTGAAGGCCGGTGTTCTGGTGAAGCAGATTGCCGCCATTGCCGGCGGTAACGGCGGCGGCAAGCCTGACTTCGCCATGGCTGGTCTGAAGGACGAAAACAAGATCGACGAGGCGCTGAACGCCGTTGCCGGTATTGTGAAAAACGTTCTGGAAGGCTGATTGAATTGTAAGTTTCTCGCACCCCGGGGGAATTTTCCGGGGTGCGAGGATCGTTTGCCGATACAATGGATTCAGGAAAGGAGATGTTTCCATGGATTGCCTGTTCTGCAAAATTGCTCAGGGCCAGATCCCCTCGAACAAACTGTTTGAGGATGATAAGATCCTTGCCTTCTATGACATTGATCCCCAGGCGCCGGTTCACTTTCTGGTGATTCCCAAG
This sequence comes from Allofournierella massiliensis, assembly GCF_964241245.1. Taxonomy (NCBI): domain Bacteria; kingdom Bacillati; phylum Bacillota; class Clostridia; order Eubacteriales; family Oscillospiraceae; genus Allofournierella; species Allofournierella massiliensis. Next base: position 8,012 of record NZ_CAXSWZ010000050.1, on the reverse strand, counting down.
CAGCATGTGGATTCTGCTGCCGCGCTCACTGAGCAGGACGGCGAACTGCTGGCTCATGTATTCGCCACCATTGCTCGTCTTTGCAAGGAGCTGGGCTGTGAAAATGGTTACCGGGTGGTAACCAATGTGGGGGAAGACGGCGGCCAGAGTGTAAAGCATTTGCACTTTCATGTGCTTGCCAAGCGCAGTCTTGCCTGGCCTCCGGGCTGATGTGTCATTGCCCTGTGCTGTGTGACCGAGAAAAAGGAGATATTTAATTATGAGCGAGACCTATACCCTGCATGTGGCCGGCCTGAGCCGGGAACTGCCGGTTTGTGCCATCAACGAGCATCTTTCCATCGCTGCATTCATCATGTTCAGCGATGTGGAGCTGACCGTTGCATGCGCCAAAGCCCTGCTGGAAAAGTGCCCGGAGTTTGATGTGATTGTCACTGCCGAGGCGAAAGGCATTCCTCTGGCCTATGAAATGAGCCGCCAGAGCGGAAAACTGTACATTCCGGCCCGTAAAGGCGAGAAGCTTTACATGCAGAATCCGGTGGTTGTGGAGGATCAGTCCATTACCACCAGTGCCCGTCAGAAGTTGGTAATTGATCAGAAGGATCTGGAAGCCATGAATGGCAAGCGGATTCTGATTGTGGACGATGTAATCAGCACCGGCGGTTCTCTGCATGCACTGGAAACTCTGGTTGGCAAGAGCACCGGCACCGTTGTTGGCCGTGCGGCTGCACTGGCAGAAGGCGATGCCGCTGACCGTACCGATATTATTTTCCTGGAAAAACTGCCGCTCTTCACCCACTGATCCGGCAACGCGAATGAGACGGGTTCTGGCAGCTTGCTGTTTTGTTTGGTTCGCCACCAAACTCATCGCCGTATATCTGCCGCCTGCGGCCCTCGGGCTGCTCGCGGCAGTTTTTGTATGCGTGTTTTGGTATTCTCTGGCGCTTGCGCGACGGGATTACAGTCGTCTGCTTCCATTGGTGGGGTTGGCGGCGATCCTTGTGCACACCCTGGTTTACAGTACGGTGGTAGCGCCGGTTTTTGCGTTGGCGGGAGAAGAAATTGACGCTCTTGTGGTTGCGGAACAGGTGGATCCCGGTTTTCAGGATGGAACGGTGCGCGGGGAATTTACCGTGGTGGAGCTGAACGGCAGGAAGCTGCCGGTATGGAAGCGTTTTCGAATCTCTTCCGTGGCCATGCCGGAGTGTGAAAGGGCCGATCGGCTTCGTGGGCATTTCTCGGTGGAACTTCTGGAACGGGACGAATACTACTACGGCAACCTTGCAGATGGCGTACTCCTTCAGGTGGAAGGGGCAGAAAACCTTTCGCTTGAGGGGCAGAGCCATGCGCCGCGCTTTTTTCTGCGGGGGCTTCAGGAAACCCTTGCCCGCAGCTGCCGCCGGTATCTGCCTCAGGAACTGGGCGGAGTTCTTTCCGCCATGGCGGTGGGGGATAAAAGCCGCCTGACAGACGAGGTCACTGAAGCCTATCGGGCAGCTGGAGTTTCCCATCTGCTGGTGGTATCTGGCTTGCATCTGACTCTTTTATGCGGGGCCTTCCTCGGTAACCGCCCTTGTGGTGGTCGATTCCGGAAACAAAAGGCTCTGGCTGCCATGCTCCTTGTTCTTTGTATGATGGCGCTGGTGGGCTTTACCCCTTCGGTGACCCGGGCCGGTGTGGGTGCGTTGATTTTTTATACGGGAGCTTTTTTGTTGCAGCCTGCAGATTCCTTCACCTCACTGGGGATCGCTGCCGTGCTGCTTTCTCTGCAAAACTGCTATGCGGTTTGCGATCTGGGGCTGCAGCTTTCCTTTGCCGCCACGGTGGGGGTGCTCTGCGCAGCCAGAGTTTTCCCTCCTGCCCGGATGGATGAACAGGAGGAGCATCCCTGGCGCTTCCGGCTGCGGCGTGTATGCACCTCCTTGCTGGTGCCTTTGTTTGCTGCGATATTTACTCTGCCGCTTCAGCTGCTGCATGGATTGTCAGCCAGTGGAGTTTCGGTGCTCACCAATCTGCTGGTCATGTCTCTGGTCGGGCCAATCGTCTGCCTGGGGCTGATTTGCGCGGTTACCGGTCTGATACCTGCTCTGTATGGTGTCACACGGGCTGTGATGCTGCTGGCCGGAGTACTGGTCAAATTACAGAATGCCATTGTGTTTTATATGGCTTCGCTTCCGGCGGCAAAGCTGGTTTTGCCGAAAGCATTTACTGTATTTGCGGTGCTTGTTTGCGGGGCGGCGCTCTGGTATGCCTGGCGGCTGCATCGTCTGCGCTGGGCAGTACCGGTGCTTTGTGCGGGGCTTGTGCTGTCGGCTAACTTATACGGTGCGCTGACACAGGATGTGGTCACAATTCGCCTTTTGGGCAGTACATCAAGCCCCTGTGCGGTAATTGTTTCAGAACAGCAGGCGATGGTTTTGTTTCGTGGCGGAGAAAGCAACCGCCAGCAGGTACAGGACTGGTTGGATGTTCAGGGGATAGGGACGGCAGAGCTTTGGGTGGATCTGCGACAAAATCCCGGCGAGCTGAATGTTCAGGGACGTTTGATTTACACAGAGGATCTGCCAGAAGGGCAGCAATGGATCGAAGAATTTCACGGAATTCGACTTTCTCTTCTCAACCAGAGTGGAGCAAATCTTGCATTGCTGGAAATCAGCGGTTATCGTGTGGCTATGATCACCGGTCGGCTGGAAGCAGGTACGCCATTGCAGGTTGATCTTCTGCTTGCGGGCGCTTCCAATCCCGGCATGGTAGACCCGGTACAGGTGCTCACCGCCAAATCGTATGACTGGCACGCCGAACAGCCAGATGTCCACTGGAAATACGCCCCCTTGGGCGGTACTGTTTTCATCCGCCCCGGCAGGGCAATCACATTTGAGGGGGTAACCAATGCTGCATAACGAACAAAAACAACAGGCCGCGCTGCAGAAAGGCCTGCCGGTTTTTTACTACTATTCTTCCGATCCATTCCTTGCCCGTGCCGCCGCAGAAAAAACGGCAGCGGCTTTGCTGCAGGAGGACGGGGAGAGTACCCGACTGGATGGCCCGGCGCCCACGGTGGAGGAGCTGGTGATGGCAGCGGGAACCATCTCGTTTTTTGGAACCCGCCGCATTGTAGAGCTGCCCATGCTGCAGCCCTCAGCCTACTCGGAAAAAGACATGGCGGAATTCTGTGATGTGTTGGCCAGCACCGAGAATGCGGTGTTTGTGATCCACAGTGTTTTTTCAGAGGAGCGGGGCAAGCTCAAGCTGTCCAAGCAGGCAAAAAAGCTCATTGAGACCTGCGAAACGCTGGGATACGCCGCAGAGGTAGCGCATCCCGGCGTACAGGAGCTGCGTCGAATGCTGCGTCAGCGTGCCGAGGGCATGAATACCGCCATGAGCGAAAGTGCGGCCGGCCTGCTGCTGGAACGCTGTGGTCAGGATCTGTTTCTGCTGGAAAATGAGGTGGATAAACTGGCTGCCGCCAGTGGTTATACCGAAATTACACCGGGCCTGATTGTGGAGATGAGCACCCAGAATCTTGAGGCAGACGTCTTTGACATGGTTCGCCTGATCACCGGTAAAAACGCCGCCAAAGCCTGCGAAAAGCTGAACACCCTGCTGCGGCTGCAAAACGATCCGATTGCCATCACGGCAGCCATGATCGGCAGTTATGTGGATCTTTACCGGGTCAAGGCCGGTCTGGCGGTAAAAAAGAGCTACGGCCAGGTGCATAAGGATCTGGGCTATAAAGGCAGCGATTACCGGCTGAAAAAATCTGCCGAAACCGCCGCTCGCTACACATTGCCGCAGCTGGAGCAGTGCCTGGAGATTCTGCTGGAGCTGGACCAGGGGCTGAAGGGCTCTCCGACAGACAGCGCTGTTCTGCTTCAAACCACACTTTGCCGTCTGGCAGCCGCGGGGGTAACACGATGAGTGAAAAACTTCGCATCCAGCAGGTGATCGTGGTGGAAGGCCGGTATGATGCAGCGGCCCTCAGCGCAGTGGTGGACGGACTGATTATCACCACCGATGGCTTTGCCATTTACAAAGACAAGCAGACCCAGTCTCTGCTGAAAGAGCTGGGCCGTCAGCGGGGCGTGATCCTGCTTACCGACCCGGATGCAGCGGGCTTTCGCATCCGGAACTTTTTGTCCAACCTGATCGGGCACGAATATGTGAAGCAGGCCTATGTGCCTGCCATTGCAGGCAAGGAGTCACGCAAGGCGGTTCCCGGCAAGGAAGGTCTGCTTGGTGTGGAAGGTCTTCCGCCGGAGGCATTAAAAAAGGCCCTTCTGGATGCGGGGGCCAGTGAGACTGCTGCCCGCAGCGGTCGGGCCATTACCTACACCGATCTATATCAGTGGGGGCTTTCCGGCACGGCCGGCAGTCAGGAACAGCGGTTTGCTTTTCTGCGCAGGCTGGGCCTTCCGCCCCGTCTTTCCAAAAAGGCGCTGTGTCAGGTGCTCAATCAGTTGTATACCTACGAGGAAGCCCAGGCGTTGGCTGAACAAATCGAAGAATAAACAAGAGGCCCGGGGCCGCGAAAGGAGCAAATTACTCCTCGCGTGGCCCCGGGCCTCTTGTTTTATTTCAGTTTACCTTCCAGCATCTGCTGATTCCACCAGGGCTTTTCAGCCTGAAAGCTGCGTCCGCTTACCCCCTGCAGCAGGGGATTGGTCAGAACGGGGAAGGTGAGCTGCCAGGCACACAACGCCTGATATTTCAGCTTCAGTTCCCGGTTGGCGGCGTTATTGCCGTATTTGCTGTCGCCCAGAATGGGGCATCCAATGCTGGCCAGATGCGCCCGAATCTGGTGTGTCCGTCCGGTAATCAGTTCCACCTGCAAAAGCGCCAGACGGCCGCTCACCGCAAGGGTTTTATACCGGGTTTCGATCTCCTTGCCGCCGGGCATTGGACGCTCGCTCACCCGTACCAGCCCCTTGCCTGCATCCTTCACCAGATATCCCTGCAGGGTAGCCTGCTCGGGACGGGGCCGTCCAAATGTAACACACAGATAGTCCTTGCGGATTTCCCGATCCCGGATCAGATCGATCAGCAGCTGTTCGGTTTGCGGATCCTTTGCGATCAGCACAAGCCCGCTGGTGCCGGTGTCCAGCCGATGGCACAACGCAGGTGCCGGGCCCTTTCCGGGTTCCCATCCATGCTCTCTGTGCAGATAAAGCATGGCCCGGTTGATCAGTGTATCCGGCTCGGTGTCGTGGATTACGGGCAGGCCGGCGGGCTTATCCACCAGAAGAATGTGTTCGTCCTCATAAACCGGCTTTGCAGCGAATCGGGCACGCAAAAATGCAGGGCCCTGAACAGCTGTCGGATTGAACTGCTCCTCCGGCAGAAACAGCCGGATCTCGTCTCCGGTCTGAACCCGGGTGGAAAGGGGTTGTTTTTTGCCGTTCAGTTTGATTTTGTTTTCCCGCAATGCCTTATTTAACCTGCCAAAGGTCAGGGCAGGGAATTGCTCCGTGAGGTATTTGTCCAGCCTTACCGGGGTAAGGCTTTTCACAGAGATAATCTTCATGAAAGAACCTCCAGATCCTTACACTGACCGCTTTCGTTATACAGGCAGTGCGCATCGTCAATTTCCAGTGTGACCATCAGCCAGCCGGCATCCTGATCACTTACTTCAAGAATGGGATACACCCCGCCCTCACCATCGGAAAGAGCCGTGGCTCCCTCCAGCTTCTGGCGGGTAAAGGGAGTATCATAGAAAAGAACAACCCTGTTGGCATCCTCCTGCCGTCCGATACTTTCCAGATTCAAACTCAAAATACCGTGATCCCAGAAGTCATCGGAGTAATTGGCCAGATGCAGCGGATAATTCTCACTGAATTTCATTGCCAGCGGATGGGTAAACTCCTCCAGTCCGGGGGCGATCACATAGACAAGAGGAGAACGGGTTTCGTCGCCGGTTCGCTGGTACAGTACCCCGCACCAGGCACCCTGATCCTGCGCCGCCTGTGCCACAGCCAGGAAGGTTTCCTCCTGTTCGGTAAAGAAGATGCAGTCCTGCGGCATTGCGCCTTCGGTAATGGCCTGTACAAATTCCTCCTGCCGCTGTTGGGCCTGAGCTTCATCATAGCGGGCAGTAAAAGATGTGTCGCTGCTGGTCATCTTCTCATCTGCAGTGTAAAGGGCCAGGCTCAGGCCGGTGGTTTTCAACGGACCCAGTGCCACCAGATGCTGGTATCGACCCTCGGTTGTATCCAGCAGTGCTGCAAGGCTGCTGTCTGTCTGGCTCAACAGGTTAAATCCCGCATCCGAATAGGGACGGAACGAACCCGCCTTTTCCAGCAATGCCGGGCTTAAATCCACCAGCTGTACAAGGCACAATACCCCGATCACAGCAGTTTGTACCCATTGTTTCTGGTATCGGGTCAAGCGGATCAGTGCAGCTACGCAGCAGGTAAAAATCAGGTAGTATACCGGCCAGAACAGTCGCCCGCTGGAGCGCAGAGTGGTTGCCAGCTGTATCACAAACTGGGGCAGGGGAATCCGGGCAAGCACAGCGCCGTTGGCGGTAATCACATTGCTGACCGCAAATACCGTCAGGCAAAGCACAACAAACAGCAGTCCAAAACGATTTTTCAGGCATTTGAGGATGCTGGATCGATGCCAGCGCAGAACAACAATTACAACTGCCACGCTGCACAAAAGCATCCCAAGGCCCAGATAATTGAAGCCGTCGTAATTCCCCAGTGTTTGATTCTGGGCGGGCAGGAACAGGCTCCATTTGCCCATACCACGGCTGATCGAGTTCCAGAGCGCGTTCAGATTCATGCAGAAATGCCCATACTGTACGCCGCTTCCTCCGGATGCGGATCCTCCGCTGAACAATCCGAACAGCCAGCCCACCAGTGCGGTGCATCCAAGATTGGCCGCGAGCAGTGCGGCAGGCTTTGCAAACTGTTTGTGAAACACCGCATGTTCTGCAAAAAGCGCAAAAGTAAGCGCATACGTCATGGGGGCAAAATAAGGGTGAATGGCCAGCGTCAGGCAGTTCACAGCGAACAGCCCCGGGTAGAAAAAACGGTCTTCCCGCCGCCCGCGAATGTAATAATACAGTGCTGCCAGAATCAGGAACTGAGCGGCCAGCGCAGTATGGCGAAACGCCCGCTCCAACAGAACAGGGCTAAAAACAAAGGGAACTGCGCCAAGCAGTACAATGGGCGTTCTGCGGCTGAACAGCCCCACCAGCAGGCAGGCAAATCCTCCCTGCAATACAAAGCAGAGCAGCGTGAACAGCCCGAAATACTGGAACACAGAGGGCAAAAAAGGTTCCAGCAGCCGAAAAAGTGCAGCAAACAGCGGGATGGAGTCGGTAAATGCCACGCTCAAACCAAAAGGCCAGTTGATGCGATCCGAAAAGCAGAAGGGGATTGAAAGCTCAGACTGCCGGTAGAACATCCAGCCCGCATAATGCTGCTGAATGTCTGCCTCGATGTATCCACCGCGCAGCCAGGCGTCGTTTGTCACATCCAGTGGCGAAAGTCCATACAGCAAAAAGAATACCGCTGCGCCCAAAAGGCAGCCAAGAGCAAACAGCCGCCGACGCTCGTTTTTTTCATAACCAGGCATTTGAATCAAAGCCACGTCCTTTCCGTTCCTGCAAACCCCGACATAAAAGAGATTTGCGCAGGCATGGTTGCTTTGTTTATTATAAACGATTCCCCACTAACCTACAATTCCTTTGTTGGAATCGAAGGGCTATCCCATCGGAAAACATTGACAACGCAATGTATTTGGTGTATTATAATTAGGCTTGCCGCTGTGGCGGAACTGGCAGACGCAAGGGACTTAAAATCCCTCGCCCCAATAAGGCGTACCGGTTCGATCCCGGTCAGCGGCACCAAGCCGGAGCAAAGGTTGCTTTGCTCCGGCGTTTTTTGTATCCGAAGAAGGAAAAAGCTCCCTGCCGTTATTTCGGCAGGGAGCTTTCAGCCTGTCGAAAAAGGTTACCGAAAGGTGGCCTTTTTCTCGTATTGAGGAAAAGAAAGCGGTATAATAGTGTGGGG
>NZ_CAXSWZ010000049.1:0-13480 GCF_964241245.1 Allofournierella massiliensis | reverse complement strand
CCATCCGGCACCGGATGGCGGCAAACGGTCCAGATTGCGCGAAAATGCGCCTGACATTTCACTGCTTTTTCCACCTGCCTTCTTGTTTTCAAACAGAAAACCTGCTCTGGCCTGATTGCCAAAGCAGGTTTTTCTACAGGCTGAGGCATCGGGAATTTTCCCGATGCCTTTTTTGCTTGTTTTGTTTTCTGCTTGAGGCTCAGCCCTGCCGGAAGCGGGCCAGAAATTCCGCGGTGCGCTCGCTCTTGGGGTTCTCGAACAGCTGGTGCGGCTCGCCCTCTTCGCAGATCACGCCGTCGGCCATGAACACCACATGGTTGCTCACGTCCCGGGCGAAGGCCATCTCGTGGGTGACCACGATCATGGTCATGCCCTCGGCAGCCAGCTTCTGCATCACGGTCAGCACCTCGCCCACCATCTCCGGGTCAAGGGCGCTGGTGGGCTCGTCGAAGAGCAGCAGCTCCGGCTCCATGGCCAGCGCCCGGGCGATGGCCACACGCTGCTGCTGGCCGCCGGAAAGCTGGCTGGGCTTTGCGTTCACATACTCGGCCATGCCCACCTTTTCCAGATAGAACAGTGCCTTCTTCTCCGCCTCGTCCCTGCTGCGCTTCAGGGCCTTGCGCTGGCCCAGCATGCAGTTTTCCAGCACGGTCAGGTTGGAGAACAGGTTGAAGGACTGGAACACCATGCCCACCTTGGTGCGGTAGGCGGGAATGTTGCCGTTTTCGCTGATGTTCTGCCCGTGGAACAGAATCTCGCCGCCGGAGGGCGTCTCCAGCAGGTTCAAACAGCGCAGAAGGGTGGACTTGCCGCTGCCGGAGGGACCGATGATGGTGGTCACGTCGCCCTTGCAGACGGTGAAGTTGATGTCCCGCAGAATTTCCCGCGGGCCGAAGGATTTATTCAGGTGGCGTACCTCTACGATGGCGCCGTTCTGGGTGGTATTCATCTTGCTCGTCCCCCTTTTCTCACAGATCCAGATTGGCGGTGCGCGGCTTGCCGTGCTCCACATAGGGAGGGGCGTTCAGGCCGCCGGTCTGCTTCACCAGCTCGTAGCTGGATTCGCCATCCATCCGCTTTTCCACCCAGCGCAGAATGGCCGAGCAGACCAGAGTCATCACCAGATAGATGGCCATCTCGATCACCGCCGAGGGGAAGTAGGCGTAGGTGGCGCCCACCACACCCTTGTGGATGCTGAACAGCTCGGCCACGCCGATGATGAACAGCACCGAGGTATCCTTGATGTTGATGATCAGGTTGTTGCCGATCTGGGGCATGATGTTGCGCAGCGCCTGGGGCAGGATAATGCTGGTCATGGTCTGCACATGGGTCAGGCCAATGGCCTTGGCGCCCTCGGTCTGGCCCACCGGGATGGACAGGATGCCGCCGCGCACCGATTCCGCCATGTAAGCGCCGGTGTTCACCGACACGATCACCAGCGCAGCGGTCCACATGTCCAGATTCCAGCCGAACAGGAAGGCCGCGCCGTAGAAGATGAGCACCGCCTGCAGAATCATGGGGGTGCCACGGAACACCTCCACATACACCCGCAGCACAGCGCGGGCCGCGCCCAGCAGGATCTTCTTGCCCATGCCGTCCCGCTTTTCCACCGGGATGGTCTGCACGATGCCGCAGCCAAGGCCGATTACGCAGCCGATGGCGGTGCAGATCACCGCAATCACCACGGTGATGCCCGCGCCCTTCAGGTAGCTGGTGCCGTAGTTCTTCAGCAGATAGCCGATCTGGGCGAAGAAGCCTTCGGGCAGGCCGTCGCTCAGCGGCTGGATGGAAATGGCCTCGTCCATCATGGCATTGTAGTCGTCCTCGGTCATGGTGGCCAGCACGCCGTTGATGGCGTCCTTCAGTTCGGTGTTGCCCTTCTGCACCGAGATGCCGATGTTCACGTCCTCGCTGGAGACCACGAAGTTATCCTCGCTGTCGTTGAAATCCAGCAGCACAAAGTCGCTGTAGGCATTCAGGGCCGCCTTGGCGGTGGGGATGTCGGTGACCACCAGATTTACCCGGCCGGTCTCCAGCGCCATCAGCATGGCGGGGGCGGATTCCTGGGGGGTGAGGATGGTGGCGTCCGGAATCTGGGGCAGACAGCCGTCGTACCAGATGGTGCCCAGCTGGCTGGTGGCGGTGGCGCCCGCCAGATCACTCAGGCCCTGCGCCTGGGCATAGGGGCTGTCGGTGCGGGTCAGGCCCACGATGGAAGCATAGAAGTAGGGGGCGGTGAAGTCCACCGACTCCAGCCGCTCGCTGGTGATGGACTGGCCCGCAATCACGCAGTCCACGGTGCCGCTCTGCACGGCGGGCACCAGCGAATCCCAGTCCAGCCGCACGATCTCCAGCTCCATGCCCAGAGCGTCAGCGATCTTCTTGGCCATCATCACGTCGTAGCCGTTGGCGTAGTCGGCGCTGTCCTTGATGGGCACCGCGCCGTTGGAAGAATCCGGCTGGGTCCAGTTGTAGGGGGCGTAGGCGCACTCCATGGCCACGGTCAGGGTGTTGTCATCCAGCACGCTGCCCTCGGCCGAAACGGCGGTGAGACCGCTCAAAATTCCGGTGCAAAGCAGCAGTGCCAACATAAGGCTTGCGATTTTTTTCATGTTGCTCCTCCTCTTTTTTACCGCTGCCCGCCACGCAAAAAAACGGGGCTGCTTTCCTTTCGAAAAGCAGCCCCGCGGAAGTCTCTGTGCGCCCCGCGAACGAACGCGGCGCGTTGCAGGCAGCCCCGGCCGGGCCGCCCCTTCGGTTTCCCTTGGATAGCGCTTCACGAAAAAATTCGTGACAGTCCGGCGGATCTTCTCCGCCGGCCCAGGCAAGCGCCCCCCAGACCGGGTTCGCTTCCTTCGGCGATGTTCCCTTTTGCAGCGGCGGGGGTCTGCCCCGAATGCCGCGTGCTACTCTTGAACACCGCGCCTCTATCACAGCGATATGAATTTAGTTGTCATATTACTCTATTTTCCACCGCTTGTCAAGCAATTGGGGAAAGCCTGTCCTTTTTTGTAACCAAATCCGGCTTTAAACCGTTTCGATGTAGGCATTCAGCAGCCGGAAGGTGGCCATCATGCCCTTCACATGGCTGCGCTCGTAGCCGTGGGAGGCGTACACGCCCGCGCCGATCAGGCCGTGGCGCACATCCGCGCCCGCCCGCAGGGTGGCTTCCACGTCCGAGCCGTAGTGGGGATACACGTCCACCGCGTAGTCCACGCCGGCGGCCTTGGCCGCCGCCACCAGACCGCTCACCACGTCGTAGTGGTAGGGGCCGCCGCTGTCCTTGGCGCAGATGGATACCTGATGCTCCTTGCAGGCAAGGCCCTCGCCCACGCAGCCCATGTCCACGCTGATGGCTTCGCCCACACCCTCCGGCACCGAGGCGGAGCCGCCGTGGCCCACCTCCTCAAACACGGTGATGTGCTGCCACACCGCCCGCCGGGTGGTCCTGCCGCTTTCCTTCAAAGCCCGGGCATAGCCCAGCAGGATGGCCACGCTCAGCTTGTCATCCAGAAAACGGCTCTTGATGTAGCCGCTTTCTGTGACGGTGGTGCGGGGGTCAAAGCAGACAATATCGCCGTTTTCGATGCCCAGTGCGTGAACCTCGGCCTCGGAAAAGACCATCTCGTCCAGCAGCACCTCCATGGTGTCCCAGCTGCGCTCGGTCTTGGAGTAGTCGCCGTTCACATGCACCGAAGCGTCGGTGAGCTGGCACACGCCGGTGTAGACCTTGCCCTCCCGGGTGTAGATGCGCACGTTCTCGGTCTCGGCGTTGTTGGGGTTCATGCCGCCCAGCGCCGTCAGCCGCAGCCGGCCGTTGCCCTTTACACCGCACACCATGGCGCCCAGGGTATCCAGATGGGCCTCCTGCAAAATGCCGTCGCCGGGCATGGAGCCGTCGCCCGCGCTCAGCTGCACCAGCACGCCGCCCTTGCGGGTAACCTGAGGCTCATAGCCCAGTGCCCTGTATTCCTTTACCAGATAATCCACCGCGTTTCTGGTGAAGCCGCTGGGGCTGTCGATGGCCAGCACCGCCTTCACCTGCTGCAGCATGTATTCCTGATCGTTCATTTCATTTTCCCTCCCGATGAATTTACTTACAGATTCTGTTCCAGCTCCTCCACCTGAGCCAGCCAGAGGGTGGCGCAGGCGTCGCTGGGCATCCGCCAGTCGCCCCGGGGCGACAGGGTCACGGTGCCCACCTTGGGGCCGTCCGGCAGGCAGCTGCGCTTGAACTGCTGGGCGAAGAAGCGCCGGTAGAAGTTGCGCAGCCACTGCACCAGCACCGCGTCCTCATAGACCCCGGCAAAGGCCCGCCGGGCCAGCCAGAAGATCTTTTTGGGCGCAAAACCCCAGCGAATGGCGTAATAGAGGAAGAAGTCGTGCAGCTCGTAGGGGCCCACGATGGCCTCGGTCTGCTGGGCAATTTCGCCGTTCTCCTTGGCGGGCAGCAGCTCGGGGCTGACCGGGGTGTCCAGAATGTCCTGCAGGACCTCCCGCAGGGCGGGCTCGCTGTTGGCCGTCACGGTGGTCACAATGTGCCGCACCAGCGTTTTGGGCACCGAGCCGTTCACGCCGTACATGCTCATGTGGTCACCGTTGTAGGTGGCCCAGCCCAGCGCCAGCTCGCTCAGATCGCCGGTGCCGATCACAAGGCCGCCCAGCCGGTTGGCCAGATTCATCAAAACCAGCGTGCGCACCCGGGCCTGGGTGTTTTCGTAGGTCACATCCAGCACCGACTCGTCGTGGCCGATGTCCGCAAAGTTGCTGCGCACCGTGTCCGCAATGTTCACCTGACGCAGGCTCACGCCCAGCGCCTCACACAGCTTTTCCGCGTTGGATTTGGTGCGCTTGGTGGTGCCGAAGCAGGGCATGGTCACCGCCACCACATCCTTCAGGGGCTTGTTCATCAGCCGGAAGGCACGGGTCACCACCAGCAGAGCAAGAGTGCTGTCCAGCCCGCCGGAGATGCCGATCACCGCGGTGGCGGCGCGGGTGTGCTCCATCCGCTTGCGCAGGCCCTGGGCCTGCATCTCCAGAATGGCCTCGCAGCGGCGCATGCGTTCGCTCTCGCCCGCGGGCACAAAGGGCGCCGGGTCCACCGGGCGCACCGGCTGCCAGTCAGCACAGGTGTCTGCCAGCTGCACCGTGGTGTAGCCCTCGTCGTTCACTGCGGCAAAGCTGGTGTTTTTCAGCCGCTCGCCCGCCAGCTTCTCCAGATCCACCTCGCTGACGATCATGCCGCTGCCGAACAGCTCGGTCTGAGCCAGAATGGCCCCGTTTTCACAGATCAGATCGTGCCCGGCGAACACCAGATCGGTGGTGGATTCGCCCCGGCCCGCGTCTGCGTACAGATAGCCGCACAGCAGCCGGGCGGACTGGCCCGCGATCAACTGACGGCGGTACTCCGCCTTGCCCACCACCTCGTCGCTGGCGGAAAGATTCAGGATCAGGGTCGCGCCGGCCATGGCGTGGCCCACGCTGGGGGGCAGCGGCGCCCACACGTCCTCGCAGATTTCCACCGCGATTTTAAAGCAGTCCGCGCTGGGGTGGCAGAACAGCAGCTTTGTGCCGAAGGGCACGGTCTGGCCCAGCACTTCCAGCGTGAAATTGCCGGCGGGGGCGGCGGTGAACCGGCGGCCCTCGTAGAACTCATTGTAGCTGGGCAGATGGGTCTTGGGCACAAGGCCCAACAGCCGCCCGCTCTGGCAGACGGCGGCGCAGTTGTACAGCTTGCCCCGCACCGCCAGCGGCAGGCCCGCCACAAATACCACCGAGGTGCGGGCGGTGGCCTTCAGCACGGTGTCCAGTGCGTCCAGTGCGCCCTGCTGGAGCACCGGCTGAAAAAACAGATCCTCACAGGTGTAGCCGGTCAGGCCAAGCTCCGGCAGGCACAGTACCTCCACACCCTGTTCGGCGGCCTCTTCCACCGCATGGATGGTCTGGGCGGCATTGTAAGTGCAGTCCGCCACCCGGATGTCCGGCGTGGCGCAGGCGGTTTTCACAAACCCGTATCGCATGGTATGATCCTCTCCTCATCCCGTTTGTTTCAAAACTCTTTTGTAAGTATAGCACACTTTTGTTCTGTTTTGAACGCATGAACCCTCTCGCCTTTTGGCTGCGTTTGTGCTATACTTTATTTCACTAACCTGCAAAAGCAAGCAAAGGAGCGATGGGAACATGTCGATGGAAGCAGCCAGAGCGCATCTGGAACAATTCGGGCTTGAAGGGCGCATCCGGGAATTTTCGGTGTCCAGCGCCACGGTGGAGCTGGCGGCGGTTGCCGTGGGCTGCGAGCCCGCCCGCATTGCCAAGAGTCTTTCCTTTCTGGTGGAGGACAAGCCTATTCTGATTCTGGCAGCGGGGGACGCCAAGGTGGATAACCCCCGCTACAAGGCCCGGTTCGGCACCAAGGCAAAGATGATTCCCGCCGATCAGGTGGAGGAGCTGATCGGCCACGGGGTGGGCGGCGTGTGCCCCTTTGGCACAAAGCCCGGCGTGACCGTGTATCTGGACGAATCCCTGCGCCGGTTCGATGTGGTCTATCCGGCGGCAGGCACCGCGGCCAGCGCGGTGGAGCTGAATCTGGCCGAGCTGGAAAAAGCCAGCGGCGCATCCGGCTGGGTGGACGTGTGCAAGGGCTGGCGGCCAGAGGAATAACCAAATCGAAGCAGCAAAAAGGCTCCCCGGTCGGGGAGCCTTTTTGCGTGTATCAAATCAGCCGGCGGTGAAGTAGCCCTTTTCGCAGAGCACCTCCAAAAAGAAGTTCACCGCTTCGTCGTCGAACAGGTCGGCGTAGTCGTTTTGGGACGCCACCGCTTCGGGCGACAGGTCCAGCCGGCCCTTGGCGGCCAGCCGGTCAAAGGCTTCGCTCACCGCGCCCCGGCGTGCCTGCTCGGCCATGGCCCGCGCCGGGCCCCGCTTTTGCAGAAACGCCAGAAAGTGCGCCCCATCCCAGCCGCAGACCAGCTTGGCCTCAGCCGTCTTGTCGGTGACCTCCTGCAAGAATTTCTGTTCCAGATCGCTCATACTCGATCCCTGCCTTTCGCTTGCTTCGTTATTGCTTCGCGCCGTTTTTCGGTTACAGCGCGATCACGTCCAGATCATAAGGCACATGCAGATCGCCCTGATAGTACTCTTTGCCCTCGGCGGTGTACAGCCGCTGGCGGTTCTCGTAGGTTTTGTCCTCGGTGTGCCAGAGCACCAGATGGGGCACCTCCAGCTGGGCGGCCAGCTCGCAGGCTTCCTTCACGGTGCTGTGGTGCTTTTCGTAGGGCTTGAACTTCTCCCGGTCGCCGTACAGGCAGAACGCCTCGCACAGCAGCCAGTCGCTGCCCTTCACATAGCCCTCGCACAGGGGGTTATAGGGCTCGTCGCCCAGGCAGGTGAGCTTTTTGCCGTCCTTCTCGGCGGTGAAGCCGTACTGCTCCATCTTGGTGGAGTGGATGTCGAAGAAGGTCACGGTGTGGCCCAGAAGCTCCGCCTGCTCGCCGTCCGCCACACCGTGCAGCAGAATCCGGTCGCCGATCAGCTTTGCAAATTTGCCCTGCACCGTCAGCCGTACCAGCGTCTCGATGGTCTCGGGCAGGCCCTTGTGGCACCAGACGTGGAACTGGCCCTCATATTTGCCGTCCAGCATCAGGGTGGCGATCTTGCGGATCACCCACACCACGCCCAGAATGTGGTCGGTGTGGGCGTGGGTCACAATCAGATTGTGGATGGATGCCGGGTCGATGCCCGCCTTCTGCAGCTGCACCAGAATGCCGTTGCCGCCGCCCGCGTCCACCAGCAGCACGTCGTCGCCCTGATGCAGGGCGAAACAGGTGTTGTAGCAGCGCAGGGCCATGGCGTAGCCGGTGCCCAGAACAGTGATCTTTTCCATTGGTCTTTCCCTCTCCTCGTATGCCTGTTATTTTATTTTCCTTCCCGGATGAAGCGGCAGGCGCTGTCCATGGCTTCCGCCGCCTTCTTGATGGGGAACATCTGAAATACATGCCACATGCCCGGCCACTGCTCCAGCCGGCACAGAACGCCCTGCTCCTGCATGGCACGGCGCAGGCCCAGCGAATCCTCCAGAAGAATCTCGTTGTCGCCCACCTGAATCAGCGTGGGCGGAAAGGCGGTAAAATCGCCGTACAGGGGCGAATATTCCCACTTGGACCAGTCCGCCCCGGGGGCGTAGGCCTGCCGCACCGCGCAGATGTAGTTTTTGGTGAGCATGGGGTCGGTCTCGCCCCGGGTTTCATAGGTCTCGCTGGTGGCGGTCATGTCCGTCCAGGGTGAGAACAGCACCAGCTGGCCCGGCAGCCTGCGGCCCTCGGCCCGCAGCCGCATCACCAGCTCCAGCGCCATGTTGCCGCCGGCGGAATCGCCCGCCAGCACCACATCCGCCGCGCCCCAGCCCTGATGCATCAGGTAGTTCCAGGCCTTTTCCGCGTCCTTCAGCGCCGCCGGGTAGGGGTGCTCCGGGGCCAGCCGGTACTCGAAGGCCAGCACCGGGCAGCCGGTGCCCTGGGCCAGCTTTGCCGCCAGCGGCCGGGCGTAGCCCAGATTGCCGGTGGTGTAGCCGCCGCCGTGGCAGTACAGCACGATTTTGCGGGGGTTTTCCCCCTGCTCGGGGCGTACCCATGCGGCGGGCATGCCGCCGATTTCAAAGGGCTCCCAGCGCATGCCCAGCATGGGGGTGACCATGCGGCCCAGCAGCTCCTGCCCCTTGCGCTGCCGCTCCAGATCCTCCGGGGTGGTGGAATCCGGCGAGGTGGCGGAATGGATGGCCTTTAAGGCCGCGGTCAGGGTGGTTTCAAAACGTTTTTCCAGCGACAGAGCGCTCTGCTCCGCGTCGGGTCGATTGATTTTCAGCATAGGTTCTCTTTTCCGGCCGGGATCGTTTTTACCGGCCTTTCTTTTATTGTACCATACCCCGGCAGCTTTTGATGGACATTCTGAGAATTTTACAGCCACTTTGCCCAAAACGTGGTAAAATAAGGGAAATCATTCCAGTTTTTTCGGAGGTGAATGCCATGCCTTCCCTTTCCGGCGGCTGGTCCCGGCTGGACAATGCCGCCCTGATGTATTCCGCCCTGCAGCGGGAGGACTATTCCGCCGTCTACCGGTTTTCGGCCCTGATGCGCCAGCCGGTGGACCCGGTGCTGCTGCAGCAGGCGGTGGACACCACCCTGCCCCGTTTCCCCGGCTTTGCGGTGCGCATCAAGCAGGGGGTGTTCTGGTATTATTTCGAGCCCAACCATGCCCCCGGCCCCTTCGTTCAGCCGGACATCGCCAACCCCTGCCAGCCGGTGCGCTTTCGCAAGGGCGAGGACTGGCTGATCCGCTTTTTCTACTACGAGCGGCGCATCTCCATGGAGGTGTTCCACGCGCTGGCGGACGGCTCCGGCGCGCTGACCTTCTTCCGCACCCTGCTGGCGGTGTATCTGCGGCTGTGCGGGCATGACATTCCCAACGAGGGAGGCGTGCTGGACGTGACCGCCCCGCCCGATGCGGCCGAGCAGGAGGACGCCTATTCCCGCTACGGCCACGCCCGCAAGTGCCTGGGCATGCGGGAGCCCCCCGCCTACGCCTGCCTGGGGGAAAAGGAGCCCTTCTACACCCTGAACGTGACCATGGGCCTTGTGTCGGTGGCCCAGCTCAAGGCGGTGGCCAAGGGTTACGGGGCCTCCATCACCGAGTATCTGGCGGCGGTGCTGCTGGAATCCATCCAGATCCGCCAGCGCCGGGAGGGCCGCCGCAAGGAAAAGCAGGTGGCGCTGGCAGTGCCCATCAACCTGCGGCCCCACTTTCCCTCACCCACCCTGCGCAACTTCATCCTCACGGTGCGCCCGGCCATCGACCCGGAACTGGGCGACTACACCTTCCCGGAAATCGTTTCTCAGGTGCATCACCACATGCGGCTGCACATCAACCGGGTGGAGATGCAGGCCACCATCGCCGGCAACGTGGCGCTGCAGAACAATCTGCTGCTTCAGCTGGTACCCTCGCCCATCAAGAATCTGGCGCTGGATTTGAGCTACCGGCTCATCGGCAACCGGCCCTATTCCACCACCCTCACCAATCCCGGCGTATTCAAGGTGCCCGCCGCCATGGAGGAGCACATCGAGCGCATGGAGATGATTCTGGGCCAGTCCTACACCGCCCGCTCCAACTGCGCCTGCATCAGCTACGGCGACACATTGACCATCACCTTCGCGGGCATCGTGAAGGATACCGATATGGAGCGGGAGTTCTTCCGCCATCTGGTGCGGGAGGGCATCCATGTGAAGGTCATCTCCAACCGAAAGGAGTAAACAAGCCATGTCTTATTGTGTGCAATGCGGGGTGGAGCTGGATTCCACCGCCGGGCGCTGCCCCCTGTGCGGCACGCCTGTATATAACCCGAACCAGCCGGTGGACCGCACCAGTCCGCCGCCCTTCCCGGCCATCCGGCAGGAGGTGGCCCCCATCGACCGGCGAGAGCTGGCGGTGGCGGTGACGGCGGTGCTTTTGTCCGCCTCGGTGTTCTGCGTGCTGCTGAACCTGATTCTGGTGGGCCTGGGCATTCCCTGGTCCGCCTATGTGGCCGGGGCCGCTGCCCTGCTCTGGTGCTGGAGCGTGCCCCATCTGCTGGCCCGCCGCCTGCCGGTGTGGGCGCGGCTTGCCATCGACGGGGCGGCGCTGGCGCTGTATCTGTTGCTGATTGCCCTGCTCACCGGGGGCCTTGGCTGGTACTGGAGCCTTGCGCTGCCGGTGACTGCCGCGCTGTGCGGCCTTTCGCTTGCCCTGTGCGCGGTGTTCCGCAAAAAGCCCTCGCTGCTCAGCGCCTTCATGGCGGTGATTCTGTGCATCGGGCTGTTTTTGCTGGTGCTGGAATTCTTCATCGACTTCACCGTCTCGGGCAGCTACCGGCCCTTCTGGTCGTTGATTTCCTTCGGCGCCTGCCTCGCCCTGATCGCCCCGCTGCTGGTGGTGCGCCTGCGCCCCGGCCTGCGCAGCGAAGTGCGCCGCCGGTTCCATTTTTAAAA
This sequence comes from Allofournierella massiliensis, assembly GCF_964241245.1. Taxonomy (NCBI): domain Bacteria; kingdom Bacillati; phylum Bacillota; class Clostridia; order Eubacteriales; family Oscillospiraceae; genus Allofournierella; species Allofournierella massiliensis. The sequence goes on along the minus strand of NZ_CAXSWZ010000049.1, from coordinate 2,465 downwards.
ATTCCGATAAAAAAGGGAAAAGCCCGCAGGAAACTTCCTGCGGGCTTTTTGGCGGAGAGTTAGGGATTCGAACCCTAGGTCGGTTTTACCCGACACGAAATTTCGAGTTTCGCACCTTCGACCACTCGGACAACTCTCCAGATTGGATTTGCATCGTCTATTATAGCAAAATCCCGGCGGCGCGTCAATTTGAAATTTGCGCGCCGCCGGGATTTTTTCGCGTTCCGTTCCGGTTCAGGGTCAGCCGATCAGGCTCCAGTGCTTGTCCACCTGGTTGAGCACCTCGCAGCCGTCGGCGGTCACCAGCACCAGATCCTCCACCCGCACGCCGAATTCGCCCGGCAGGTAGACGCCCGGCTCGATGGAGAAGATCATCCCCTCCTCGGCCACCAGCGGGCTTGCGCTGCTCACGTCGCCCTGCTCGTGGTCGGTCTGGCCGATGAAATGGCCCAGCCGGTGGGTGAAGTATTCGCCGTAGCCTTCGGCGGCGATCAGGTTGCGGGCGGCGGCGTCCAGCTCGCTCAGCTTTACGCCCGGCTTCACCAGCGCCTCGGCGGCTTCGTTTGCCCGGCGCACCAGATCATGGATGGCGGCATACTTCGGGTCCGCCTGCTTGCAGAAGTAAGTGCGGGTCATGTCCGAGCAGTAGCGCTGCTTGCGGCCGCCGATGTCGATCACAATGCAGTCCCCGGCCTTCAGGCGGGTGTCGTCCGGCATGTGGTGGGGGTCCGCCGCGTTGGCCCCGAAGGAGACGATGGGTGCAAAGGACACGTCCTCACAGCCCAGCTCCTTATACTGGGCCAGAACGAAGGCTTCGCCCTCCTTTTCGGTCATGCCCTCCTTCAAAAAGGCCACGGTGCGGCGCATCACCTCGTCGTTCAGGCGGGAGTTCATCCGCATCAGCTCCCGCTCGGCCTCGTCCTTGCGGGCGCGGGCGTCGTCCACGCAGTCCGAGGCAAGGCGGCACTCCATGCCCGGGCAGGCGGCCATCAGGGGCAGCAGGAACCGGGCGGGCCATTCCTTGTCAATGCCCAGGGGCTTTGTTTTGTCCACCCGGGCGGCGATCATGCCCACGCCGTCGTCGGTGTCGGTCATCCACACCGCCTCGCAGGGGGGATTCGGCACATGGAACAGCCGGTTCAAAAACAGCACGCTGCCCTCCTTGCGCAGATACAGCGCGAACAGCCGCTCAAAGGGCTCCACGTCCACCCCGGTCAGATACCAGACGCTCTTGGGGTCACTCACGATCATCTGCTCCAGTCCCTGGGCTTCCATCGCGCCCAGCACCCGCTCCCGGCGGGCCTTCCAAACCTCTTCCATGGTTTTTTCCTCCTTGCCTGTGCGGCGGTGCGTTTGCCGCCATTGGATCATTATCTCCATGATAATCACCGGGCGGGCCGCTGTCAACGCCGCTCTTTGCCCTGCCGGGCGCGCTGTGCTATAATAGGCGGCAAAGGAGGCGCTGTGTTATGCCTTATTATCAACTGTCCGCCCCACTGACCCTTCTGCCCGCGCCGCCCGCCGCGTGGGACCGGGTGCTGGCGGTGCTCACGCCGGACGAAGCCGCCGCCGAAGCCATACCCGACGCACTGAAGCCCCCTGCCCATCTGGCCCGGCCGGATCAGCTGCACTACTGCCGGGTGGAATTTGACGCCGGGCGCATTCTGGGCGCACTGCACATTCCCGCCCGAGCCAAACAGCCGGCCAAAAGCCTTGCCTTTGTGTGGCAGGGCTCCAACGTGCTGCTTGTTGCCCCGCAGGAAACCGGCGCAGCCCTGCTGGCGCAGGTGCTGGCCATGCGCCCCCACGATCAGGGCGGCGCGGGGGATTTTCTGGTGGATCTGCTCACCGCCCTGATTCAGGACGGCCTGCCCTACATCCAGCAGCTGGAGGAACGGGCCGCCCAGCTGGAGCAGGAGATTCTGGCCGGCCGCACCGACCGATTCATCCACCGGATAAGTGCGCTGCGCAAGGAGCTGAACCGGTGCAACCGGTTCTACGCTCAGCTGAACGATCTGGCAGACACCCTCTTGGAAAGCGCCGAGGATCTGCTGGGGCCGGAAAGCGCCCAGCGCATGGGCCACTTCGGCCGCCGGGTGGAAAGCCTGCGGGCGGAAAGCCAGATGCTGCGGGAATACGCCAGCCAGATCGCCAGCGAATACCAGGCCCAGATCGACATCGGGCAGAACCGGATCATGAAGGTGCTCACGGTGGTGACCACCCTCTGCCTGCCCCTTTCGCTGATTGCCGGCTGGTACGGCATGAACTTCGCCCACATGCCGGAGCTGCAATGGGCCTACGGCTATCCGGCGGTGATTCTGGTCAGCGCCGGAATTCTGCTGGGCAGCATCTGGTACTTCCGCCGGAAAAATTTCTGGTGATATACAAAAAAGGGGCTGTTGCAAAACGGAAGTTGAGCAACAGCCCCCACTTTTTGTGAAAAGCAGGATCGGAAGAGACTTTTT
>NZ_CAXSWZ010000048.1:0-14185 GCF_964241245.1 Allofournierella massiliensis | reverse complement strand
TTTTCTCTGTTCTTTTACTTTTCATGCAAAAAACCTGCTCTGGCTTGATTGTCACAGCAGGTTTTTCTACAAGCTGACACCCCGGCAAAGGCCGGGGTGTTTTGCTTTCTGTTTATAATACAAACAGTATTATTATTTTACGACCACCAGTTCATATTCCCGGGTGCCCACGCCGATCTTCTCGGCGTGCTCGGTGCAAACCCGCCAGTCGGTGATGGGGGCGGAGTCGATGAAGTGGTCGCCACAGCTGCAGAAGCCGGGAGCCTTCAGGTGATCGTCCAGCTGGCTGCCGGGGATGGGCGGCATGTTGTTGCAGGCGTCGGCGCAGGCCTGATCCAGCGCCACCGGGTCAAAGCTGGCAAACATGCCCACATCCGGGATGATGGGCAGATCGTTCTCGCCGTGGCAGTCGCAGTTGGGGGAAACATCAATCACCAGATTGATATGGAAATTGGGCCGGTTCTGCACCACTGCCTTGGCGTACTCGGCAATGCGGCAGTTCAGCTCGTCCACCGCCGCGTCGCAGTCGCCGCCGATGGCGTCGAAGTTGCAGTGGGCCAGGCAGCGGCCGCAGCCGGCGCATTTGTTGTGGTCGATGTAGGCGGTGCCGCCCTCGCCGGTGAAGGAGATGGCGTCCTGGGCACAGATCTTGGCGCAGGCGTGGCACTTGCGGCAGAGGGACTGGTCCACATTGGGCTTGCCCGCAGCGTGCTGCTCCAGCTTGCCGGCCCGGCTGCCGCTGCCCATGCCCAGGTTCTTCAGCGCGCCGCCGAAGCCGGTGTTCTCGTGGCCCTTGAAGTGGTTCAGGCTGATGATCACGTCCGCATCCATGATGGCCCGGCCGATTTTGGCGGTCTTTACATGCTCGCCGCCCTCTACGGGCACTTCGGCCTCATCGGTGCCCTTCAGGCCATCGGCAATGATGATCTGGCAGCCGGTGGAATAGGGGGTGAAGCCGTTTTCCATGGCCGCATCCATGTGCTCCAGCGCGTGCTTGCGGCGGCCCACATACAGGGTGTTGCAGTCGGTCAGGAAGGGCCGGCCGCCCAGCTCCTTGACCACGTCGGCCACGGCCTTGGCGTAGTTGGGCCGCAGGTAAGCCAGGTTGCCCGGCTCACCGAAGTGAATCTTGATGGCAACGAACTTGCCCTCCATATCGATCTGGCCGATGCCCGCAGTGCGGATCAGCTTCTGCAGCTTATCCAGCAGGTTCATGCCGGGCTTTGCCCGCAGGTCGGTGAAATAGACCTTTGCCTTTTCCATGCAAATCTCCTCCATTCAAACATCCTTTTTCAAACTCTTATCGCAAAGAGAACACCCGGCCCCGGCCGGATGTTCTCTTTCCTTGTTTTGATTCAGCCGCCGCGGCTCACAGCCCCAGCAGAGCCGCCGCCAGCACCACGATGCCCAGAGCGATGCGGTACCAGCCGAACACCTTGAAGTCGTGCTTTTTCACGAAGTTCATCAAAAATCCAATGGACAGCACGCTCACCACAAAGGCCACCGCGCAGCCCAGACCCAGCACGGCCAGCTGCTCGCCGGTGAACACCATGCCCTCCATCAGATACTTGACCACCTTCAGGGCGCTTGCGCCGAACATGACCGGAATGGCCAGGAAGAATGTGAACTCCGCCGCCACCGGCCGGCTGGCGCCCAGAAGTAGGCCGCCCACGATGGTGGCGCCGCTGCGGGAGGTGCCGGGAATCATGGCCAGCACCTGCCAGAAACCGATGATTAGCGCATCTTTATAAGTAAGCTGGTCAATGCTGCGGATACGGGGCTTTTTGTGCCGGTTCTCGATGAGGATGAAGAACACGCCGTACAGAATCAGCATGGCCGCCACCACCACATAGTTGTAAAGGTGCTCCTCCAGCCAGTCGTCCAAAAGCAGGCCCAGCACCATGGCGGGAAGCGTGGCCACAATGATCTTGAACCACATCACCCAGGTTTTCTTCTTGATGTATCCCTTCGACTTGTCTGCGCAGAAGGGCCAGAGCTTGGGGAAGAAGAGCACCACCACCGCCAGGATTGCGCCCAGCTGAATGACCACCCGGAACAGCTCCAGGAAGGACTCGTCGAACCCCATGTTCAGATACTTTTCCGCCAGAATCAGATGCCCGGTGCTGCTCACCGGCAGCCATTCGGTGATTCCTTCAATGATCCCGTACAGAATCGTTTTAATCCATTCCATTGTTTCGCCTCACTTATTTTCTGGCATTTATCTCCCGCCGCACTTCCGGCAGGTACCATAACAGTATACCACAGGAAAGTGCAAAACAGAACGCCTTTTTCTGCCGGGCTCTTCCTTTTCCCGATAAAATACAGTATAATCGGGTTAATCGAAGAGTGTGGGCCGCCTGTGGGGCTTATGGCCCACATCTCGCTGTTTTTTTCAATTCTTTTATGCTATAAAAGAGGTGTTTTCTTGAATATCCTTGTTGTAGGCTGCGGCCGCGCCGGGGCCAATATCGTACGGATTCTGGAGCAGATGGGCCACGAGGTCTCTGTGATGGATTCCAGCGCAGATGAGCTCCAGCGTCTGGAAGGCGTGGACGGTTATCATTTTTCCGGCGTCGCCGCGGTGGGCATTCCCATCGACATCGACGATCTGCGTCAGGCGGGCATTGAAACCTGCGATGCGGTGGCCATTGCCACCCCGGACGACAGCGTGAACATCATGGTGGCCCAGATCGCAAAAAACATCTTCCATGTGCCCCGGGTCATCACCCGTGTGACCGATCCGGCGCTGAAGAACTTCTTTACCAAGGAATTCTGTCTGCGCACCGTGTGCACCACCAACCTGACCGTGGAAAGCATGCTGCTGGGCCTGCTGGATGACCAGGAGTCCCGCAGTGTGACCATCGGGGCCACCACCACCGCATTCGTCACCGTTCCGGTAAGCCTGCGGGACGTGGGCCGAAGCCTGAACCGCATCCGCCCGCCGGAGGGCGACCTGCTCTACGGCGTATTGCGGGCCGACACCACCGTGGAACTGGCGGTGGAGCCCATGCCGGTGCTGGAAGAGGGCGACCAGATCATCTTCGCCCGCATTGCGGATTAAGGCACAAAGCAGCAAGGAAGAGGAATCGAATATGAGAGTAATGATCGTAGGCGGCGGCAAAGTGGGCTACTACATGGCCAAGACCCTGCTTGACCACGGCCACCAGCCCATCGTGATCGAAAAGGACCGCAAGCTGTGCAGCCAGGTGGCCAACGACCTAGACATTCCCGTAACCCAGGGCGACGGCTCCACCGTGGAATATCTGGAGGCCGCAGGCTGCGGCCGCTGCCAGGCGCTGGTGGCGGTAACCGGCCGGGATGAGGTGAACCTGATCACCTGCCAAATCGCCAAGCGGGTCTTTCATGTGGAAAAGACCGTGGCCCGGGTGAACAACCCCAAGAATACCGAGGTGCTGCGCCGTCTGGGCGTGGACATCGCCGTGTCCAGCACCGACAATCTGGCCCGCATTCTGGAGCGCGAGGTGGAGACCGCCGCCATCCAGCAGGTGCTGAACCTGGCGGGCGGCACCGCCACCGTGTTTGAGATTCAGATCCCGGACCGGTTCAAGTACAACGGCAAAAGTCTGGCCCAGATCCCCATCTCGGAGTCTGCGGTTATCATTGCCATTACCCGCTCGGGCGAGCTGCTGATCCCTCGCGGCAACACCCAGATCCTGAACGGCGACAAGGTGCTCTGCGTTGCGCGGGACACCGCCATTCACGAATTGATGCAGGACTGGGGCCTGGCCAGCAACTGATGTCCCGTTCCGCCCGTATGCAAAGGAGGTCATACCCGTGCTGCGTTTTACCGCAAGTGCCGGCGGCGCCCGGGTGGTGGCCCTCTGGCTTCTGATTCCCGGCGTGGTGCTGGCCCCCTTTGTGTTCTGGCAGACCTTCTGGGGCGGCGTGCTGTTTTGCGCCCTCTGGCTGTTTTTCTGCGCTGTATGTGTGCCGCTGCATCTTTCCACCGTGCGGGGCAGCATCTCGCTGGGTGAGGTGCGCCTGAGCCGGGGAATCCTGTTCAAGTCCAGCCGGCGGGTGCCCACCCGTTTTGTGGCGGGCGTCTGCCGCATTCGCACTCCGCTGCTGGCGCTGGCACACAGCAGCCTTCTGGTGGTGTACACCAGCGGCTGCATGCTGATTCTGCCCCCGGTCTCGGACCGGGATGCCGACCCGCTGATCCACGCTCTGGAAGGAGGCGGCCTATGAGCACCGTGCGCGCCCAGGGGCGTTTCCACATTGTTTTCATCGTCAAATACATCCGTTACGGCCTGATTCTCTGCCTTGTGCCCATGCTCAAGGCACTGATCGAGTTCGACCTGCCCAGCCTGGCCACCGCCCTGCGGCAGGACGCCGCCATCCTGATCGGGATGGCGCTTTTTTCGTTTTTCATCTGGCGGCGCTGCGGCTTCGTACTCACCGATCGCCGGCTCACCCTGCGCCGTGGCATTCTGTGGCACCGCCAGCAGGTGATCCGGCCGTCCCATCTGGCCGCCATCCAGCTGGACCGGCCCATCTATCTGCGTCTGGTGGGCTGCACCCGGGTACGGCTGTTTGCCGCGTCCAGCGCCACCTTCGGCCAGGTGCAGTTTTTCCTGCCCCGCCGCCAGGCCTCGGTGCTGGCGGAATGCCTGATGCCGGTGCAGTCCGCCTCCTCCTTTTTCGCCCCCACCGGGGCAGAACGGCTGCGCTTCACCATGCTCAGCGCCAACCTGGTTACCACCTCTCTGCTGGTAATCTTCAGCGCCCGGCAAACCCAGGAGCTGCTGGGCAACAACCTGGGTGTGGATCTGGGCTCGCTGGCCATGGCCAATCTGGGCCGGCTGGAGCGTCTGGCCGAGCTGTTTCTGCCCGCCGGTGTTGCCTGGCTGTTCACCCTGATCTTCACGCTGTGGGGCATCGCCCTGTTCTCCTCGCTGCTGGCCACCTCCCGGTTCCGGGTCAGCCGCAGCGGCGGCGTGATTCTGGCCAAGGGCGGCCGGGTCAACCTGACCGAGCGGCGCATTCTGGCATCGGCAGTGAGCTACTGCGACATCCGCATCACCCCCATCTCCCGGCTGCTGCGCCGGTATCCGGTGTTCCTGTGCGCCGGCAGCTACACCGGCGCGGATCTTCCCATTCTGGTTTACGGCAAGGGGCGCGACACGCTTTTGCAGGCGCTGATGCCCCAGTTTGTTCCGCCGCGGCCGGTGGCTGGCATTACCGCAAACCGCAGCTGGCCCCAGTTCCTGTGGAAGAGTGGGGCACTGGTTGCCTTCTGCGGCATGCTGTGTGTGGTATCAATATGGAAAATGCCCCAGCTTACCCCGCTGCTGCTGGTGCCGCTGGTGGTCTGTTCCGGTCTGGTGGCCGCCTCGGTGGAGGGCTGGTTCACCGAGGGTGTTGCCCGTAACTCCAACGGCACCATGGCTGTGTGCTACACCCGGCTGTTCAGCCGCCACCAGCTGTGCATATTCAGCCCCAATGTGTCGCTGGCCTGGATTCAGACCCCCTTCTCGGAAGCGGTGGGCCGCTGCACCCTGACCATCCACCTGCCCTGCCGCCGTCGCATCCGTGTGCGCAGCATCAAGAAGCTGGCGGCAGACCATCTGCGACTGGTGGCCTGAGGGCTTTCGTTTTGCTGTTTTTATCGTCAAGGAGGCGGATTTTGCTTTGTATCGTTCTGTAATTTTTGATCTGGATGGAACTCTTTTAAATACGCTGGAGGACCTGGCCGCCGCCGGGGAGTATGTGTGCGCCCAAAACGGCTGGCCTGCCCACACGCTGGAGGAATACCGCTATTTTGTGGGCAACGGAATTCCCAAGCTCTGCGAACGGTTCTCCCCCGCCGACCAGCGCAGCCCCGAACGGCTGGCCCAAACGCTGGAGCAGTTCACCCGCTATTACGACGCTCACAAAGAGGACACCACCGCTCCCTATCCGGGCATTGCTTCGCTGCTGGACGCCCTTCAGGCCGCCGGCGTGGTCTTTGGTGTACTCACCAACAAGGCCCACCCTCTGGCCAAAAGCGTGCTGGAGCATTATTTCCCCGGCCGTTTCAGCTTTGTACAGGGTGCAGTGCCCGGCGTTCCGGTGAAGCCGGAGCCCACTGCCCTGCGGCAGCTGATGGCCGCCATGGGCGCGGATGCCGCCTCCACTCTGTTTGTGGGCGACAGCAATGTGGACATCCGCACCGCCAAAAACGGCGGTCTGGCGGGCTGCGGCGTGCTGTGGGGCTTCCGCACCGAGGAGGAGCTGCGCGGCGAAGGTGCCGATTATATCGCCGCTGATCCCGCGGCTCTGGCACGGATCATTCTGGAGTGAGTTGTTTTTTCATGGTCGCTTTCCCCCTTTTTCGTCCGCAGCCTGTCATAACTGTACTTCATTTTTCACAGATATCCGAACAAAGAAAAAATCCCGCTGCTCAGTGAGCAGCGGGATTTTTCGCGTTGTTTTTCGTTCGGCTTATGCCTTCACGATCACGTGCTTGGGGCAGACCTCCACGCAGGCACCGCAGCCGGTGCACTTGTCGTAGTCGATGCGAGCCAGGTTGTTGGTAACCTTGATCGCCTCGCTGGGGCAGGTCTTCTGGCACTTCATGCAGCCGATGCAGCCGGTCTGGCACTCCTTCATCACCAGAGCGCCCTTCTCGGTGTTGTTGCACAGCACCTTGGGCTTGTTCTCGGTGTTGCCGTGGATCTCGATCACGCCGTGGGGGCAGACCGCAGCGCAGGCGCCGCAGCCGGTGCACTTGGCCACGTTCACGCAGGCAACACCATCCACAATGTGCATGGCATCGAAGGGGCAGGCCTTCACACAGTCGCCCAGACCCAGGCAGCCGTGTACGCAGGCCTTGCCGCCGCCAAACAGAGAAGCGGCAGCCGCGCAGCTGGACACACCCTTGTAGTCAAACTTCTGGGTGCACACGCCGGGGCGGCCCTGGCAGCCCACGATGGCCTTGACCACCGCAGTGGCGCCGGCCTCCACACCCATCACAGCGGCCACGTCCTCAGCGGCCTTGGCGCCGCCGGGAACACACTTGTTCACCGGAGCGCCGGCCTCAACGATGGCCTTGGCATAGTCGGCACAGCCGGCGTAGCCGCAGGCGCCGCAGTTGGCGCCGGGCAGGCAGCCGTTCACCTGACCGATGCGGGGATCCTCCTCCACATGCATAAACTTGGCGGCCAGCACCAGAATGATGGCGCCCAGCAGGCCGACAACAGTAACGATGGCAATCGCCATTGCAATAGACATATTCCCGGCCTCCTTTTAAATTGCACCAAAGATGTTTTCGATCAGACCGCCGAAGCCGCCAAAGCTCAGGGCAGTGGCAGAAGCCGCCACCAGAGTGATGGGCAGGCCTTCAAAGCACTTGGGGGGCTGAGCATCCTCCAGGCGCTTGCGCACGCCGGAGAAGATGACCATGGCCAGCATGAAGCCGAAGCCCGCGCCCAGAGCGCAGAAGATGGACTCCACGAAGTTGTAGCCGTTGTCGATGTTCAGCACGGTAACGCCCAGAACGGCGCAGTTGGTGGTGATCAGAGGCAGATACACGCCCAGAGCCTTGTGCAGAGGAGGCATGTACTTCTTCATGATGATCTCAACCAGCTGAACCAGCACGGCGATGACCAGGATGAACACGATGGTCTGCAGGTAGCCCAGATCCCATTTCAGGTTGCCTTCCGCGTCCACCGGGGTGAGCAGGAAGTTCTGGATGGGCCAGGTCACCGCGGTGGCCAGGGTCATAACAAAGATAACAGCGCAGCTCATGCCGAAGGCGGAGTTGAGCTTTTTGGATACGCCCAGGAACGGGCAGATGCCCAGGAACTTGACCAGGACATAGTTATCCACCAGAATCATGGTGAAGAAGATAGCAGCTAAACGAGCAGCCATTATTCACAGCCCCCTTTCGCGCCGCAGACGCTCTTGGAGGGGCAGCCCTCACAGCCGATGCTGCGCTCTTTTTTGTTGCCGGTCTTGTTTTCGATGAAGATCACCAGAGCCATCAGGCAGCCGAAGGTGAAGAAGCCGCCGGCGGGCGTGGTCATGAAGGTGAACCGGTCGATGGATGCGGGGATCACGGCAATGCCAAACCAGGTACCGGAGCCCAGAATCTCACGGATGGAGCCCATCAGCACCAGGGTCAGGGTGAAGCCCAGGCCCATGCCCAGACCGTCCAGAGCAGAGTCCAGAGGCTTGTTCTTGGAAGCGAACATCTCGGCACGGCCCAGGATGATGCAGTTCACAACGATCAGGGGCAGGAACACGCCCAGGGACTTATCCAGAGCGGGAACGTAAGCCTTGACCAGCATCTGCACGATGGAAACGAAGGTGGCGATGACGGTAATGTAGGCCGGCAGGCGCACCTTGTCGGGGATCACGTTGCGCAGCAGCGAGATCGCAATGTTGGAGCAGAACAGCACGAAGGTAGCTGCAATGCCCATGCCCAGGCCGTTGAAGGCCATGGTGGTAACAGCCAGCGTGGGGCAGGTGCCCAGAACCAGGCGCAGAACCGGGTTCTCCTTCACGAGGCCGTTGGTAAAAATCTGAACTTTATTCATGAATTCACAGCCTCCCTATCAAGACGCAAGGCCCGCGGCATACGCCTGAATGCACTTGCGCACTGCCTTTTTCACGCCGCGGGTGGACTCGGTGGCACCGGCGATGGTATCCACGCCATCCAGACCGGCCTCATCGGTGATGCCGGTGTACTGGCCCAGGTAGTCCGCGCCGGCGGCCTGATCGCCGATGCCGGCGGTCTGACCGGATACATCCACCCAAACGCCGGTGATGGCACCATTGGCGTCAAAGCCAACCGCCACGTTCAGAGGCTTGGTGGAGTATTCATAGCCCTTGTCCTCGGCATACAGCACATAGCTGCCGTCGTCGCCCTGCCAGGCGTCAGTCAGGCCTTCGGGAGCAGTGATCTGGGTCAGAGTGGCCCCGGGAGCCAGCGCAGCGCGGGCTTCCTCGGCGCTCATGGCGCTCAGGTCGGTGCCCTCGCCGCCCTCGTCAGCAGCAGGAGCCTGGCCCAGAGCCACCTCATTGTAGCAGCTCAGGGCGATGTTCACGGCCTCCACAACAGCCTTGGAGGAAACGGTGGCGCCGGAGATGGCGTCCACGTCGCCAATGGCCACCTCGCCGCTCTTGCCCACCAGGCTGGCGGCCAGAGCAGCGGCCTTCTCATTGCCCTCCTCAAACAGCTGAGCACCGTAGCCGGGAGTCTCGCTGTTCTCGGGGAAGCTTACGCCCACAATGGCGCCGTCCGCGTCCAGACCCACAATCACGGGCACCTGGCCGCCGAAGCCCTTGGCACTGGCCTGGATCACCCAGCCGGTGTCGGCCTTCACGGCAGCCTGCACACCGCTGGTGGCAGATTCCACCGCCTCAAAGGTGGTAGCATCGGGCAGAACGGCCTTGCAGGCCTCGTCGCTCAGGGTAGCAGTCTCCACAGCAGCCTCGCTGGAAGCCTCGCTCTCGGCATCGCCGCCCTCGGGAGCAACCGCGGTGGCGGCAGCGCAGTCAGGATACATGGCAACAAAGGCCTGGATGCACTTGCGCACACCCTTCTTCACGCCGCGGGTGGACTGAGTTGCACCGGAGATGGTATCCACGCCATCCAGACCGGCCTCGCCCAGAACGCCCTTGTACTGGTTCAGGTACTCGGCGCCGCCTGCCTGATCGCCGATACCGGCGGTCTGGCCATCGGTGCCAACCCATACGTTCAGGATGTTGCCATCCGTGTCAAACTCCACCAGAACATCCAGCGGAGCGGTCTCGTATTCATAGCCGGTGGCTTCCGTGCGCAGCACGGTGGTGCCGTTGGCGGTTTCCCAGGCGCCGGTCAGACCCTCGGGAATCTCAATCTCGGTCAGCTCCATGCTCTCCAGAGCCTGATCGGGAGTCAGCTGCTCGGCTTCCACCACGGCAGCCTGGCCCAGAGCAACCTCATTGAAGCAGTTCACGGCGGAGTTCACGGCAGACAGAGCAGCCTTGGAGGAAACGGTAACGCCGCTGATCATATCCACGTCGCCCGCTTCCAGGGTGCCGCTCTTGCCCACGAAGCTCTCGGCCAGCTTCTGGCCGTCAGCATCAGAGGGATCAGCCAGCTTCTGGCCGAAACCGGCGGTCTCGCTGTTCTCCATGAACTTCACCTTCAGGATGGTGCCCTCGCTGTCGAAGGCAACAACCACAGGCACGTCGCCGCCGAAGCCCTTGCCATAGGCCTGGATGACCCAGCCGGCGCCGTTGGTAGCCTTCAGGGCCTTGGTCACATTGCTGGACTGGAAGTCGGTGATCTCCTCAAAGCCGTCGGCCTCAGGCAGAACCTCCAGATAAGCGGCATTGGCAGCAGCTTCCTCCTGCGCCTTTATGATGGGAGCGGTCAGCTGGTTGGTGCCGGCCAGCGCGGCGCTGGCCACGATGCAGATTACAACCAGAACCACAACGGGTTTCAGGAAGTTTTCCCACATGTTGTTGTTTTTCATGCCTTTTTCGCCCCTTTCTTCTTCGCGCCCAGGGGTTTCTGGCGGGTCAGATCATTGATGTAGGGAACCATCAGGTTCATGAACAGGATGGCGTAGGAAACACCCTCGGCCATGTTCGCCCAGTAGCGAATGCCGCAGGTGATGATGCCCAGACCCAGACCGAACACGATCTTGCCCTTCAGGGTAAAGGGGCTGGTCACATAGTCGGTGGCCATGAACACGGCGCCGAACAGCAGGCCGCCGGCCAGCAGCTCCGCCAGAACGGGCTTGCCTGCCAGCGCGCTGATCACAGCCACGGTGGCAACATAGGTCACGGGGATGGCCGGGCTGATGGTGCGGGTGGCAACCAGCCACACGAAGCCGATCAGGATGGCCAGAGCGCAGGTCTCACCCAGCACGCCGCCATGCTGACCCAGGAACAGGTCCATGATGGGGTACTGGCCCAGCAGGGAGTTGCCGGCAGCGTCCACCACCTGCAGAGGAGTGGCGCTGGCAGCGGCGTCGATGCCGCTCAGGGTCTCCTCCATGTGAGGAGTGAAGGTCCAGGTGGTCATGCGGGAAGCAAAACCGGTGAACAGCACAATGCGGCCCACCAGAGCGGGGTTCACGAAGTTGAAGCCCAGGCCGCCGAACAGCTGCTTGGTCACAACGATCGCAATGAACGCGCCCACAATGGCAATCCACAGGGGCATGCTCACAGGCATATTCAGTGCCAGAATGATGCCGGTCACCACGGCGGACAGATCGCCCACGGGATTCGGCTTCTTCATCAGCAGGCAGTACAGGTACTCAAAGCCCACGCAGGCAGCGGTGGTAACGCCCACCACCAGCAGTGCGCGCAGCCCGAAGATCCACACGCTGGCAATTACGCAGGGCAGCAAAGCGATAATCACATTGCCCATCAGCCCACGGGTGGACGAGCGGTCCACAATGTGGGGGGAGGCAGTGACCATATAACGGTTTTCCATTTATTTCTTTGCCTCCTTCTTGGCGAATTCTTTGGCCAGGCCCATGGTCTGGGTAACCGGGCGCTTGGCAGGGCAGACATAGCTGCAGGTGCCGCACAGCATGCACAGATCCACGCACAGCTTGTTCAGCTCTTCGGTGTTCTTCTTGTTGAAAGCACCGGCAATCTGCACGGGGGCCAGACCCATGGGGCAGGCTTCGATGCAGCGGCCGCAGCGGATGCAGGGGCCCGCAGCGGGCATGGCGGCCATCTTCTCGCTGAAGGCCAGGATGCCGTTGTTCTGCTTCAGAACGGGCTCGTCGGCGCTGGGCAGGGCAAGACCCATCATGGGGCCGCCGCTGATCAGCTTGGCAACGGTAACGCCTTCCTTCAGGCCGCAGAACTCCAGCACCTCACGCACAGGGGTGCCGATGATGGCTTCCACGTTCTTGGGCTCTTTGATGGCGTCGCCGTCCACGGTCAGGCGCTTGGTCACCAGAGGCATACCGGTGGCCAGGAACTTGCCGATGGTGGATACGGTGGTCACGTTCATCACGATCACGCCCGCATCGCTGGGCAGGCCGCCCTGGGGCACTTCACGGCCGGTGGTGTTCTCGATGAGCACCTTCTCGGCACCCTGCGGGTAACGGCTGGGCAGCACCTTCACGGTCACGCCCGCCACGCCGCTGAACAGCTGGTTCATGGCGCTCACGCACTCGGGCTTGTTGCGCTCGATGCCGATCACGCAGTTCTTGATCTCCAGGTATTTCATCACAGCCTTGACGCCGGAAGCGATGGTCTCGCCGTTCTCCAGCATCTCGCGGGTGTCAGCAGTCAGATAGGGCTCACACTCAGCGGCATTGATTACCAGGGTATCCACCGGAGTCTTGGGGCTCAGCTTCACCGCAGTGGGGAAGCCGGCGCCGCCCAGGCCAACCAGACCACAGTTCTGGATCGCCTCAATAAAGCTCGCCTTATCGGTTACCACCGGGGCTTTTACCGCAGGATCAACGGTCTGCTGGCCGTCGGGAGTAATCACAACAGCGGCCACGCTGGCGCCGTTGGAGATATGCACGGTGTCCACAGAGGCCACCGTTCCGGATACGCCGGAATAGATGTTGGCACTCACAAAGCCCTCAGCTTTGCCGACCAGGGTACCCACCATCACGGTGTCACCCTTCTTGACCACCGGCGTGCAAGGTGCGCCGATGTGCTGCTGCATGGGCAGAACAACCTTACTGGGCACGGGCATCTTCACCGTGGCCAGGGTGGCAGTTCCCTTCTCATGCGGCACGCCGGCGCCAAGCGCCGCACGTTTCAGCTTTTTCAACATGGATTGAACGTTCCCCCATTTCATACAATCTACGGGGCGCATGTACGAACCACAGCATGGCGCACCCGCTCTAGAATATTCTAAATGCTTTGTGGTTTCAAGTCAACATGGATTACGATTCTGTAACCCATCTTCTTCGCATTTTTGCTGATTTTCCCCATAAAATGGTTTGCACGGGCTGGTTGCTTTATGCTATACTTAAGGAACAGTAATCGAACCAATCAAAGGAGGGTTTCCCGATGAAACTGCTTGTTAAAATTTTAGCTTTGATCTTTGCGCTGGCCGGCGCTGCGCTGGGCATCGCCCTGCTCAAGCAGGAGCATGCTCCCTCGTATATCTCTGTGTACGACACCGACGACGATCTGTTCTGATTTTCCAATATTTGTGTTATTTTTCCGCTTTCTCCTCTTTTCTGGAAGGTTTTCCCTTCTTTATGAATAAGATGGAGGAAGCGGTTTTTTATTGCCGTGTTAATTTCCGTAAATGTTTTAATTTCTCCATTAGCAGCAGCTCATTTTCTCTAATGCACTTTTCTCCAATCTCTTTACAACTGATTTTGTGGTGTTTTTGTGTTTTCGAAAAAAACAGACAAAATACTCTTGTAGCTTTTATCCGCGTATGCTACGATAATAGTACTATAAAATGGTAAGGAGTTGTATGCTATGTCTGAACAGAAACGTGTACGCCGCACATCTCAGCAGATTGCCGCTGACCTTGACCAGCAGATTGCGGAGTTGAATGAGTCCATTCAGGAAGTAGAAGCCAAAAAAGCGGAAGCTGCTGCAAAGTTTGACGCAAAAATCGATTCCATCAACGAAAAGATCCGCAAACTGCAGGCCCGCAAGCACGACCTTCTGACCCCCAAAAAACGTGCTCCCCGCAAGACCAAGGCCCAGCAGATCAAATCTCTGGTCACCAAGGCGCAAAAGTCCGGCATGAAGCTGAACGAAATTGCCGAAAAGCTGGGTGTATCCATCGAAGAATAATCCACTTTTGCGCAAATCTCATAGAGAGCATTAACTGCTTAAAACCCATTGATTCGGTTGCCCTCAATGCATCCAATGAATGGGTTTTATTTTTTTACAATAAAATCTGTGCGCCAATTTTCCGACACATTCTTCGCCACGGTAGCAAAACCGCCCGATCATAAAACACGCATTGAACAAAAAGCGCGATCTAACAGCGCTCCCCTCTTTGTGGTGCACTTCCAGACGAAGGCGTTAAGAACAATATGCCGGTGGCATATTTTTTAGCCTGAGAGGCCCTGCGAGCTGAACCGGAGCGCCAGCAGCGCGAACGGGGAAGCCGCCCCCGTAGGGGGGAAGTGCAACAAAAAAGGCAGGACAAACGTCCTGCCTTTTTGTGGTGCACTTCCAGGGACTCGAACCCTGGGCCCGCTGATTAAGAGTCAGCTGCTCTACCAACTGAGCTAGAAGTGCA
>NZ_CAXSWZ010000047.1:0-14232 GCF_964241245.1 Allofournierella massiliensis | reverse complement strand
GCAACCTGATTTACGGCACTGCCCAGCATGGTGGCCGATGCAATGGTATCAAAATCTTCGATGTCCAGAAAATCATCAGGAGAATCGTTTTCGTCTACGATTCCGCATCGCTGGCAGGCCATATACAACACACTGCGCTGTACCAGCTGTTCCAGTGTATGCTGCCTGTTTTCTTTGCTGCGCCATTCGAGAGAGCTGTCGGTCAGGTGTTTGTCCAGCGAATGAAAGAAAAGTGCGCGCCGCTGTGCAGTCAATTCGGCAGTTCGATTGGTGAGCAGTTCCAAAAGGGAACTGGCTTCATGACCGTTCTGAAGAGCGGCGAAAAAAGCATCTCGATTCGAGTCTGAAATCTGCCAGGGCAGAGCTTCCGGGGCTTGGGCACGGGCATAAGTATCCTCAAGATCGAACACATAGCGCAGGCGACTGCGATTGGCGGAAGTGTCCAGGATAGAAATGCCGCGACTACCGCGTTTGACCCAGCGCTGGGCGTTTTTGTTCCAGTACTCGATGGTGGCGACGGCTTTCGCGGTGGGTCGCTGATGATAGATCAGCAGCTGGTTGGGAAAGGAATAGTTGTAGGTATATGCTGCGGAATTTAAAAAGGCTCGCCAACTTTCCGTGCTTTGTGTCACACGTTCAATCAGCGAGCCTGCAAGGTCATGGATTTCTTGGTATTGGGGCATATGAAATACATCATCTCCTTTAGAGTGGTTTAAAATATCAAGGCAGAAATCCAATCAGGACTTCTGCCTTGATATTTTTTAATTACTCGTTTTGAGTTAAGATTCGTGATACTTATCAATGATTTTCATAATATCTGCGATGAGCCATTCGATCTGTTTCAAAATAATTCTATCAGAAATAGTGACTGGCAAATGACTTGTGCTCAGTTGTTGTAACATGCCTTTGAAAAAAATGAAGTCTAAAGAGCAAAGTGATTTTAGAGAAGTAGAGTTGTATACCGTATCTAAGATTTCTCTGAAAATATATATTTGCTCCGCATTACACTGATAAATCATTTTGCAAATCTTGTCAAGGTCGAACTCACTGATAAAGGAATGCCGATTATAAAGAATGGTATCTTTATTTGCGAGGAGCCAGTTGTGATATTCACGAATATCTTCTGGTATATACGAAAATCTTTTAAGGGGGATTTGTGCGGAATCTAATATGGTGAGAATTTCTGCTTTGAAATTATTCATGAGTTCTTTTTCTGTGTCATTTTCGGGAGAGTTAATACAGAAAAGCAAATATGTAGAGCTAACTCTCTGCCCTGCATGTTTGAGGTTGCTTAAAATTTTGAGTTTGAATGGTTCTAAATCAAAACCTAAAATGGAGTGTAGTTTAATCAGATTGGTGATTAAAGTCCCGTATGCAGTAAAAGGTATTGAAAACGGATTATCTAACTTTTTGCTGATATTTCTTATTGAGGACATGACTGCTTCTTCTGAACGACTGGCCCATGAATAAAAAATTTCAAAGTCGGGATCATTGAAAGTAAAGTTGTCGTCGTATAGTTTGAAATCGCGATACGCTTCAAAACAATCCTTCACTTTTTCAATATTAAAAGCGTAATCACTTATAAAGTCGTAACAAAATTTGTATAGCGGATATTTTGAACATGCTAAGTCTTGTGAAAAATGAGAGTTGTTATCCCACTCAGGGAAAAGATTCACTAATGAAAAATCATCGCCTGTAAATTTTATTTTATTTGAAAAGGCAATGATGCTAAATAAGATGTGTTCTTTTTGGTTGAAATTTGGTTCATAAGAATGCTCTTGCAATTTCTCGATGATGTCAGATGTTTTTTGACAAGCAAAAATAAGTGTGCGTAAATTTTTACAGTCAATGCTGACTAAAAGTTCGGATACCGGTTTTGTATATTCTTTGGCTTTGAATGGGAATGAGACGGAATAGAACTTTCGAAGAATATTTTCTACCGCTGAATTTAAGTTGTTGTTAAATTGTAGAGTATCACCGATTGTTTTTTCCTTGGCCTTTAAATATGGGATGTTTTTGCTGCTTAACTTCTTCTTTGGAGAAGCCTTTATGATGAGAGTTTCGAAAGGATCGTTAGATGGTTCTTCAGAAGACTCTTCTGTAATATATTCCAGGAGAGCCTCTTCGTTTGCAACAAGAAGTATTTTTACACCATCGTTTTCAGTAAGGTTGTTCACATAACCTAGAAATTCAATAAGATTGATGCTCAAACGCTCTATGTCTTCTAGAATTATCAAAGTGTGATTTAAGTTGGCCGACTCATAGAGCCTCTTTAGGTCTGCTTCATCAATGTTTAGATCAATGTTTTTGGTGCCTATGATGTTTTTAAAAAAAGTTTTACCTATGCCCCAAATGCCAGAAGTGATTTCAGAAGAACAGTTGACAGTGCTTTGTATAGAGTCCAATATGGGTTTGATGCGTAATTCTAAATATATATTTTTGCTTATTTCAGAAACAGAGTTAATTCCATATACGGAGATTAAAATGCATTTGTAAGCACCGTTGGCACTATCAGATAGAAATGGTATTAGATTTTCTCGGATATAGTGACTTTTTCCACTTCCCCAAGGACCATTCAACATAATGGCGCTTTGGGTCTGGTCCTTTTCAAGATAATGTTTTACATAATGGTTAATCTGATCGGTTGTCACAATCATACTTCCTTTCTTGATTTGTGAAAGTTAAGATGATGGAAATTTTTTTGATGATAAGCAACAATCTCAGTCAAGATTATATCATAAACCCATCCGAATGTGTAACCGATACATGATGTGATTGAATATTATCGGTGGAGGAATGAACGTTGAATATCATTCCGATGCTTCTGTGTTAAAATGGTGCAAAATGAATCTGGAAGTTTGACAAAGCCGATGGAATCCACATAGTGGGCGCTGTCCTTACCGTTTTGATGTAGGATGATAATATCACTTACGGAAACGGAACGCATCCCGGCAGGAAGCGGGCGGTCAGGCCTGTTATGAAGATCGAAGATGTTGTCCAGCGTCAGATGGCTGCCCAGCATACCCCGGTACACAAGCTGGTAATCTGCTGCGTTCACACGGTTTTTGGTGTGTTCGTAATTCAAAAACACATAATCACATGGACTGCTGCGGGGGATTTGGTAAATTTCATAGGTGTTTACCACATCTTCTGAAAGAGGATGTGCCGGCGCGTAGGTGATGCCGTTTTTGCGGCAAAGTTCTGCAAACTGACAGATGTGAAGCACACTGCCGTTCCCTAGTGTAAAATGGTGGCCATCCGGATATGCCTTGCAAGGGATGGCTTTTTTAGAACCATCCGGGTATTGGAGAAGTAGCTTTGCACCATCCGGAAGGGGGAATAAGTCATCGTATTCAGGAGTGATGAATCGGATGCTTCGCTCTTCCTGAAGGATCAGGTGATTGCGCAGTTCGTGAATCATTCGGGAAATTTCCGGGTTGTCCCAGCCAGTACAGTGCTTGTAATCCTGAATAAACACATCCCTGCCATTGTGGCATTGGATAAAATCCAGAGAGCCAGGCAAAGGAGCGGTGTTTTGTACACCGAGCGCCTTTACCGTGCCGGAAGGCAGTGCCTTGTAAACTTCGATGGCGGTATCCAGCGTGTCAAATTTTTTGATATTGAGAGGGCCGCGGTGTGCAATATCCTCGCAAACATAGAAACAGTCGATATAAGGCATTTAACGTTCCTCCTTTGCAGACGATTGTGTGCGAATCGGCAACCCCTCTTCCGTGTAGTTTCTGGGGTCTGCTGCGGGGCAATCCCATCGTAGCAGAGAGCCGCATTCCATGGCAGCGACCTGCGCTTTGGAAATACCCTTTGCAGCATTGAGTTTGTCCACCAACTCTTTTGTGGGAATGTTTTCAAGACCTCGGATTTTGCACGGATGATAGCCGCTTTCCCCATAGTTGATCACCACCACCTGATGCGTGGTTTTATGTTCACTGAAACAATAAGTAGGGAGTCCTTTTTCCCGACGGAAAATTTCCATCAAAGCGTTCCGATCATAGCAGTACAGGTAGAAGTTGTATTCACCCTTGTGGGGGATACAGCGTAGAAAATAGATGCGATGTTCGGTGTTGATGCGGAACGCCATCTCTTTTCGGAACTGCGTCTTGATGACGGCAGAAGGGAATCGATTGCATCGGGCGTTCATCGTGGCCCGATCTGCCAGAAGTCCGGAAGATTGCAGCCCATGGAACAGATGCGCCAACTCTTCCTTGAATTCGGAAGTTTTTTCCGGGAATGTGTCCGGCCACCAATTTGTATAGGGGACAGGAGAAATGCCTTCCCAATATCCTCGCAGGTGACCAATACAGGCACCTCTAGCATCCGAATACATATCTTGTGTGAAACAGTATTTTTGCTCTTCCTGCACAGCTGGGGTAACAATAAATTCGGCGTAGGGCGTGCTTATTTTCAGTTCAGTCATTATCTATGTTCCTCCTGTGGTAAATTGGTCAGCGTTCCCAGAAGCGAACCTTCCGGCCAAAACGCTCATCCATCGGTTTTGCTTTTGCAATGGGAGAATCTCTACAGACTATTTTTCGTTCTTCGGAATCTTGATTAACTATCCCACAACTTCTGCTCAACTTGAGCAGAAGTTAACTTGTGTTGCTTGACTTAATGTACAGCCCCTAGTTTCATCTAATGTGTTTTTGAAAACTCATTGGAGTCGGGTATGTGCTGTCTACAGAAAATGCACGTAGATGTCATCGTCCATGCCTCTCATGGTACAGATATAAAAACAATATGTAGGTGTTTAATGGCACTGCGAATGGGTTAATGTAGGACTTAGCGTAAAATTATGAGTATCGATTTTGCTGTGCACTTGAGGCGTTTGAGAAAGATTCACGGTCACTGATTTAACGGGTGGTTTGAATGTGAAATTTGCTGACTATACGCATGGGCTATCTCTAGAGAAAACAGGGCGAAGTAAAACGCCACTTTCAAAGCCATATGCTTCAAAAGCGGCGTTCTTCGCGGAGTTCGAGTGTAGCATAATAACAGTATAACCTTTTGGGGTTTGCATGTCATCCGCGTAGACCTTGCCAATTTTCCACCATTCTCCTTGCCAACTGTCTGCCATTTTCCTTGCCGTGAAACCTCCATTACCGTAGTATGGTTAAGAAACAGATAAAAATAAAGTCAAAAGATTTGAAAAAAGGGTTGACTACAGGGCTTGCATAGAGATATTATTATCTCAATTGTAAGTTAAAAACGATTGTGCGCACAGACGAAAAAACGGGGAAAAGTGCACGCCGATTTGTGCGATTTGTGCATTGACAAATAAAAAGTATGCATAATGGCTTTATCCTCTTGCATATTTATAGTGTGCATAGTGCAATCTAAAGATAAAATAATTGCGTGCAGGAGAAAAAAGTATATTTGCACGTATTGGAGGGAAGGAGTATGCGGGCAGCGAATGCGCTTGCCAATCGTACGTTGTCAGAGTGTATTTCTGATTCGTTCTGTGAATTTTTTAGTGAAGTTCTCAGAAAAGCTCTTGAGTTGCAACACGAAGATAAAACACGTCCGGTTTTCATTGCTGTGATTACCAGGCGTTGTTTTGTTCTGTTTTTTGCGTATTATGAGATGCTGTGTTGGTACATTCATAATCCAACTGCTGAACGCCCTTCCCCATGGAAAGATTATTCCTGTGAGGAAATGAAGGAACTCGCAGAAATATTTAGAAATTGTGTTATTACGGATAATGCAGCTTGGGCAATGGCCTATGATATAATTCAGCATTATGTGGAAACAGGTGTGTTTCCACAATTAATTACGGTGGATGAATTGTTATTCCATGGAAGAGCACTTAATGGCTTTTTATATGGTCTTGAAAAACGCTTGCTGCACGCCAAGTCTTTATATGAAGATGATTTTGTGTCAGAAATTTCTGATGAGACATTTATTAAAGACGTTTTTCTTGAAAGTCTGACTATCTGCGTAGCCGGTCAGAATGTGGGTTCTAGCGTACTACTCCCACGATACAAAAAGAAATTAGCTGAAAACACTTCCAGTATTGATCTTGGTATTGAAGAATGGCGAAATCATTCGATTGCATATGCTCAATATGTTTCTGTTTGTGGAATCAATAATACAGGTTTCACATTAGGAATCGCAATCCCGGCGGACCAGGATAAACTTCTTTCCAATTCTTTTGTTGGCTCGCATTTTACTAAAGTGCACACACAGTTGCAAAATATTGAGCAGGATACTTGGGTTTCTTTTTATCCTAACATTGAGCATCCGCAGATGATATGTACCGTGCGGTGCAAGCAAAGTAAAACGGATATACAGAAAAATATGTATGTTCCTTTCTTGATTTTGGATCATATTAATCCGAATCAGTTGTTGAAATTGCATCGTCAGCTTGTGCAGGAAGCGAATGAGAAAGGAAAGCAGAAAATAGCTTCGCTGCTGACCCAGATGGATAATGTCTTATCGATAGAAAGAAACGGGAATGAGGAACTGTTAGTGCCATGGCTCGCCCAAACGACTGATTTGGTACTCACCTCTTGGCTGATGAAACGTTTTCTTTACGAGGTAAAGAACGTGAGCCAGGAAGAAATTGATGGAATATGGAAAGATGCCATTGCCTGGGAGCAACTTGCGGCCAATTTCTGCTCATATTGTTCTACAGAGTCAACAATTGATTTGACGATTAATGCTTTAAAAGAACTTTGGAGTTGGGAACCATCCCAAACGCTGGAGGAATATTTTGCTGTTTATACAGATAATGCAAAATCATTGTCTGTGAATTGGATGGATTTGAATCCCGCAGATTCTAGTGTTGTCTTAGATGAAAACTCTGAGATTGTACAATGTTTGGAGGATACAATAGCTAAAATTGGGTTGGAAGCAGAACGAAACGCCTATACATTATATGGTAGCGGGTTGCCTTTTTCAGATGAGGCGTTGTCCAATTGGGGAGATAACCATTCTCTGGACACTCTCTTGGAAAAACTGCGTACACAACTGGAGACGTACGATCTTAAGTCGGGACAGATTAATTTGTATCAAGTGGCTGCTATTATCACGCAAGCAATGGATCTAGGCTTGTTAGGCATGAATACGATACTTGATAAACAGCCATGTGAAGATAGGGTTCGCTATAGAGAGAGTCCCCGTGAACTGTATACTAGACAACGGGCTGGCGAGGCATCGCTCTTTCTTCTACCCATTCGGTATCAAAACCTCTTACCTGTGCTGAGTGAAATTCAGGAAAAACGCATGGAAGATTTTGAAGGAGCTGCTCTTGATCTGAATAATTTTGTGGACAGTTTGGTCGCAGATAGCCCTATGATTTACATTACTCATGACATTTGTATGTCTGCAGATCAACTGAAACGCAGCTTGTGCAGTGCCTATAAGATGCTGGTTTTGGGCGGACAGAAACTCAAGGAATGGCAGTGCAGTTTGTATGATCGTCGGATTCCCTTTGAAAATCAGGCGCAGATAAGAAAATTTGATCAAGAGTTGAAAATACGCTTTTTGTGGGGATATCAGAATTTGTAAAATTGGATAGATGTATTTCTTGTTGAGCTAGGGCGTGTTGTAAAACTCAGAAGCACTTTGAGCAGGAACGCTTCGCGAAAAGCACTAAATTAGTTGGGTCTCTTGCATCAATTAGAATTTGAAATTCATTTTTATTCTCCCCGGTAGAGCAGGGAGTTCTTGTATCGCAAAAGCATACAAAGAAAGCGGAGCGAACTCTCTTGGGAGTTTGCTCCGCTTTTCATTATTTGGATAGGAGGAAAAAACATGGAGGAAAGTGGAAAATACTACGAGATTTGTATCCAGCAAGATCAGGAACATCGGTCTCTTTTGCCACCGGACAGGATCAATTCACGCTCAGAGTTCTTTTATAATGCCTATCAAGATGCCAAGTACCAGCTGCGAGAAATTGTGATGGCTTCTTCAAAAATTCTAAAAGGAGAGCGTGAAGAACTTACTGCCAAAAAGCGCATCGAACTACTGCGCGAATACCCCAATAATGTGATCGCATTCTGTGCAGATCGAGGACGAGGAAAAACCACAGCGATGCTCTCCTTTTCCAATGCACTGGAAGCTCTAGGAAATTCACTTGAAAGTAGTCCGAAAAAGTTTTGGGAAAATGTTATTGATAACGAGCAACTTCTAGATGCTCGATTTGAGGTTATGGCCCCTATAGATCCGGCCTCTATGGAGAATACCGACTCAGTCCTGCAGCAGATTCTCTCTCAGATGTTTGAAAATTTTTGCCGAAGAGTCAAGTGTAAATCCCGCTATGAATCTGGTGGCAGGGATTGCGATCGTGATGCCCTATCGGATAAGTTTCAGAAGTGCGCTCAAGCGATCGACTCTCTGTACAAAGCTGAAAAAGGACCGGATACTCTGATTGAGGACGAACTGGATAAGATCGCTGAAATCGGGCAGAGTGGGAAGCTGTTATTGCTCCTACATGAACTGGTTGACAAATATCTAGAGTTTATGCAGTGCGGCGAAGGACCCAAGCGTTGTTTGGTAGTACAAATTGACGATGCTGACATGGATATCAGACGGTCATTTCAAATCTTGGAAGATGTTCGAAAATACTTAGGTTTGCCACGGGTCATTGTTCTGATGGCTACGAATTTACAGCAGTTAGAGACTACCGTGGAGCAGCATTTTCTGAAGGAGTATGAACAAGGTCTGAAGTATACCGATAGCATGATCACAGTGGAACGGTGTCATGATATCGCAGTGTTGTATTTGGAGAAGGCAATTCCTCATCCCAGACGAATTTACCTGCCAGACATTGGCGAGATCATCCGCGGGCATCTTATGCAGCTGAGAGTAAACTACCAGAAGAGAGAAGATTATGCTGAAAGAACTACTGAAAAAGAGGGAAAGAATCTTCTTTCAGAAAAAGGAACCTATCAAGAGCAATTACTGGAATTGTTGCATCGTAAGACCGGTATGGTGTTTACATTTGAACCGGATTATCTGCACAATCTTCTACCGGCACATATGAGGGAATTAAGTCAATTTCTTACGTTCTTCAATCCAATGGAAGATGTGTCTGACGGGTATGAAATCGCAGTTGAAACGTTCCGTAACCAAGCGTACTCTTCTGATGGCGAAGTAACTCAGCGTTTGAATCAATGGGAAGAAAATTTAACGCGGTTGGAATTTTATCTAGTGGACCTCTGGTCTGCAATCAATCTGCGAGAAGGAAGTCGTAACTTGTTTCGGGAGTTTGTTGCTCAGCCAGAGAGTGTTCGAAATTTATATATTTTGAGAAACATCGGCGACTACTATGTGCGGGAACGAATTGCGTTAGAAAACACTAAATCAACTTTTGTGAGGCACGAATCGGACTTTCGCGAGGAATTTGAATATGCATGCACCTTGCGAGGAATTGACTTGAAATCCTATCTGGATGAGACAGTGCAGGGAGAAATGAGTGTTTCGTATGCAGATGTTATGGGGGTATTGGCTGCATTGACCGATCTTCCAGGGGCAAACCGTCAATACAAGTTTGCTTATGCCATTCGTCTTTTCTGTTCTATTCGTCTTCATATAGCTCTCATTCGAGAGATTCGTATGATTGGTAATGGTGAAAAATCTATTGGATTCCGTACTCTCACCGACCTGCTGCGGGATACTTTCCTAAAAATGGTCCTGCCAACGATACTGTACGGACACCGTTTGGCTGCTGGAGATTTGAAATGCCCATAGAGTGGTTTCAGCCGGTTTTTGCTGAGAATCCAGAAGAAAAAGAAATTCCGTTTTTGCGTTGGAAATACAAAGCGGACCAAATGATACGGACGAGATATACCATCACACCCATAGGGGTGGAAAATGTTTGGCGTCCTGTTACCACGCAAATGGGGCAAAGGGATAATGAAGTCATACTGTTCAATCCGCTGTACCCATTGCTTGCCGCTCTGGATCGGTTTATTCGTTTTGAAAATAAATATGATGGAAAGCGATATGGACAAGTATAAGGCTCAGATCTATATTGCTTTGCTGGTGTGCCTAAACTGGGATGTGCAGCGAGTTCTGTTCAAAAAGATAAAAAACCAAACAGACGAAAATGTGAAAAAAATGGTGCATGAGCTGTATTCCCGGTATATTGCCGATTGCGTCAATTTGATACCCCACGGAGGGCCTTCTTGGCTTTGCGAACCAATAGAAAACGGTTCTATTCGAGCGAAAACGTGTTTTGAGGCGCTTTGGGGGGATGAAAACGAACAGCTTTTTGATATTTTTACTATGCGGGTACATCCTGAGAAAGAGTTTAAGGCCTATATTAAGAACGCAGAGGAGGGAAAAAATCAATTTGTACAAAGCTCAAAAATTTTTCAGAAGTTGATTGAAAAAGCTTCCGTCTCCCCCACTATTACACAAATGAATGAGTTTTGGACAATAGCAGATGATGAAAACAATAAATATTTAAACGACGAAATTAGAATAAACATGCTGTCAACTCTCTGCGATATGGACATGAGTGTGTTTAAAGCTTTGTCTGCGGATGTATTAAATAAATATATTAAAGAAAATTTACCCGAAGATGATAAGCTCACTATTTTCATTTCAGACTTCTTCAAACTTCGACCGCTCTCTCTGAAAAAATATCCTAAGCCTTTGATGTCTCGTAGAATCACTAGGTTTTCGCTGAAAGATTCTTCTCTGACTCCTACTGAAGTAAAGTGTGCCTTGGAACGATATATTGATTTTCTGAAACAAATTTTAGAGCGAGGGTTTGAATCAGCGGAGAAAAAGTTTACTCTAAAGGAACCGGTCGCCGAGAAACAAGAACTATCAGTAGAGAAAAATACTAACGTTATTTTACAAAGCAGCGTGCCCGAAACGTTAAACTCAATTCCCAATTTAGCCCAAGTGACTGATTCGGAAGCGGCGATTAAAACTCTCCAAAGTCTTCTCCAGTTGGGTCAGCAGATTTTGAATGCAATGACTTTCTTGCAGCAGAACTCATTGCAAGGAAATCAACAACCGTCACCTAATGCTCCTTCTCAGAAAGAATGCGTTGATCATAAAAAGTAAGCAGTCCATTTGTAGCTGGAAGGCAGGTGAAATAAAATGGCTGAGCACTTCTTGCATGGCCAAATTCTATTTGGTCAGGTATCGCCGGAGATCCTTCTGCAAAGCCTTTTGAAACGTGAAGAAATGTGCAGGGACTCTCGTCACAATACTTCCTTTAAGCTGAACGCAAAGGAGGTATCCGAAAAGGCCTATTTGCATTTTTCTCTGATGTTTGCCGCGAACGCCCGCAAAACTGTGGATGAGCAGATTCAGCGATACCGTGAACTGGAAGATTTTCTTGATGATGATTGCCCGGGAGGGGTCTTTCGGCTGCTTGCAGATTATGGCGATCGAATGCTCAACCTGTACGACGCGGACCCGAAGGTAAGACAGGACAAAATTCTTGAATGGCGTGAGATTTCTCTGAGCTTGGGGCAGGATCTCTTCACCTGTGCGGCACTAGCTCAAAAGGATGTGCGCGAGAGAGCACAGCGGTATTCTTTTGGCTGGCCTCCTGCTGTTTTGTCGGACAATATTCCTCTGCGGCATATTTTGGAGAGGGGATGTGCAGAAAATCACTATCATCTGAACGGTTCTACACAGATTTTTCCTCTTGCCTGGTGTTATTTAATGAACCATCCTGCCAAACTGGCTGAGTATTTTGCCCGCAAAGAACTGCAAGATGGGCTCAGTGTCAGGAGCGGAACCAGCATCCAGGATAATGCGATCGGATGGGTCGATAAGATGAATCTGGCTGCCTGGATACGAGTCCACCTGTTCTCTCAATTGGTTGGAAGGGGAGATACAGATGAAACTCCACAGACGCTCGGGGAGTATTACCGTCAACCAGACAGAAGATATCAGTTGCGTTCTCTGGTGAAACAATACCGCTGTCACGCGGCTCCATTGGCGCAGGGGAGAAAAAAATATCGGCTGGATTATGCGATCACATACAATCTTGCCGAGAGCAACAAAGGTCCTACCCGCCTTTTGGCAGGAGAAAGAAATTTCCTATATCAGTGTTTTTACCGATGTTATTCCGGTACTTTCGAACCGGAGGAGATGAATCTGCTCTACTTGTATCTCTTGATCAAGCGAGAGTTTCGCAACGAACTGGTCCAAACAAATGGAAGACGCGGGTTCTGGAATTTTTCTGATTATCAGGATCGAAAAGCGCTTGTCTGGGGAGATTCCCCAGAGTACTGGCGGGAATCGTATATTCTGTCCCTTGCGGAGAATCTAGGTGGCCCACGAATGGGAAAGTCTGTTTTGCAAACATTGGAGGCACGGATTGTCCCGAAACAAACAGCACCGGAGCTTTTGAAGAATATTCGGGATATCGACTGTACAGTGGAAGAATATCAAGACCAGCAGATTTTTAAGTCCAAACAACAGGAGATTTTACCCCGAAAAGAACGATATTGGAAGAGGGCTCAGGAAAATGCACAATATTTTTATGTGCTACATTTCCCCAAAATTCCATTAAGAAAAGCCTCTGATATTCAACGGGAAAACCTTGAAATGCCTTGGCTACCAGCACGAAATCAAGATGTTCGTGAACAATCTATGGTTCAATCCAAAGCGCTTGCCAAAGGACTTGCAGGCAGCAGCTACTTGTGCAGTCGAATCCGGGGCATTGATGCATGTTCCCGTGAAATTGGATGCCGACCGGAAACGTTTGCCACTCAGTTTCGCTATCTGCGAAGCAGCTTGGTGTCGCGTCCACGTCCCTCGTATCTTTTACGATACTGGCCAAAATTGAGGGCAACCTTCCATGTAGGTGAGGATTTTCTGGACCTGACAGATGGACTGCGTGCTATTGATGAGGCCATCTGTTTTTTGAATCTGGAGCAGGGAGATCGACTGGGACATGCTATGGCTCTGGGGATATCTCCTTATCAGTATTACCGGGTAAAAGACAATACTGTGTGGCTGCCAGCGCAAGATCTGCTGGACAATCTGGTGTGGATTCTGTACCGCAGCTTGGAGTGGGATGTGTGCATTCCAAGTTCTTTGAGAGAAATGCTTCGGGAACGTGCTCAACAGCTACTGGAAACAATCTACCCTAACGAAAATGGAGATTCTGTAGCCCTCACTCTGCGAACCTATTTTGAAGCGTGGCAGCTGCGTGGCGATGATCCGAAACTTTATTGGCAATATCAGACTGGTGATGAAGATACCAAGCGAATTTTGGAAAACTCTTCACTGTTGTGGGACGAGCCTTACAAAAGGGCAATGCTACATGTAGGCAAAAACGAGGATGGCGTAGATCTTCGTGCCAGACTGCGAAGATCTCCTCAAATTTGTAGGATACTGGTGCGCTATCACTTTGGCCTCCGAGAGAGACAGGAAGGAGAAAAATCGGTCCGTTTTGTGGCAACACCGGAGTTTGCCGCTGTCTTGGAAAAACTTCAAGTGCGAATGATGGAAAAGATAATGGCAAAGGGGATTGCTGTTGAATGCAATCCCTCCTCTAACCATCTGATAGGGACCTTTGATCGTTACGAGGAACATCCTATCTTCCGCTTTAACCATTTTGGTCTTAGTATTCCAGAGCATAAGAGTTCTTCCGGACAAATTCGGGTATCAATTAACACTGACGACCTAGGGGTATTCGATACATCGATTGAGAACGAGTATGCTCTGTTGTTCGGAGCACTGTGCGGCCTCAGAGATGCAGAAGGCAAGCAGTTACTTTGTCATGATGAAATCTTAAATTATCTCGACCATGTACGTGTTATGGGAAATGATATGGTATTTCCGAAAGCCGAAAGGGCGCGCTGGGAAGAGCAACTTTAGTTTCTACATTTATTCTAAAAAATGAAATGTCCCCTGGTGCAGACGATTGCATATCTACACCAGGGGACATTTTACTCTTTATGGATGGTTTTAGATGATACTTTTGAGCGAGATATATCGTCTGAGTAAGCCACATCGAACATAGAAAATTTTGCTTTTTATCGAGAAGAATTTTGTTCCTCTGTTCTTAGTAGATAGAGGTAGTCCTCATAGGAATATTTATATTTCAGATAAGCATAATGGCAGCATTGAATACGCCGCCTGAAACGGTGCCCTTAGACCGCACGAATGGTGCACCCAGACCGCTGAAATGGTGCGTGGTCACCGCATCCATGGTGCATTGTGCATACGGCGCTGGCCGGCGGCAGTTGGTGCGGTACTGAACGGCAGCGGGGCGGCGGCAGCGGCAGCGTCTTGATG